>CAYSGC010000001.1:0-59607 GCA_964430145.1 uncultured Fusobacteriaceae bacterium
TGGGAGTATCTGCAGGACTTCTTCTGAACAGGATGAACTTTGGATTTATGCCTCTAATCGGTCTTATCTCACTGTGCGGAGTGGTTATCAATGCCGCCATAGTACTGATAGACAGGATAGATATAGAGATCGATAAGGGACTTACTTCTCAGGAGGCTGTTATCACTGCCTGTCTGGCCAGAGTAAGACCTATCCTTCTTACTACCCTGACAACTGTATGTGGACTTGTTCCACTGTGGTTATTTGGTGGTACCCTGTTCTCACCAATGGCGGTAGCACTGCTGTTCGGTCTTATATTTGCTACTATGCTGACCCTGGGAGTAATCCCGGCGCTCTATAGCATCCTGTTTAAGACTGACTTTAAAGACTACAAGGACTAATATTTATAGCTAATTAAAAGAGGAGAGACCTTATCTCTCCTCTTTTGTTTTTATCCACTGCACCTCTTGTGCTCCATCACATACTCCCTCAGAAACTTCAAATCTCTTGCCAGGTCCCTGGCAATATTTAATATGATCTTTCCAAAGAGCTCTGGGTTCTTCTTGCACATGCTCATAAACAGTTTTCTGGATATAACTGCAAGCTTTACATCGGTTTTAGCCAGAGCTGAAACCAGCTGCTTCTGTATTCCGATGGTTGCCGACATGCCAAAAAGGATTCCTGGCTCCCCTTCAGCTACCTTCTCCTCTAGAATAAAGAACTCCATACTCCCTTCTAGTAGAATGTAAAGATCCCCTGGGGGATCTCCCTCCCTGTAAATGTAGGTTCCCGCTTCTGCCTCTATCTCATCCACATACTCCATTATTTCATCCATCTCATCCTCATCTGCACCTCCAAAGAAGGAGATCTGAGGAAGCATATCCAATATCTTCTCCTGTATTTCCCACTTTTCCATACCCTTCATCTCCCTAGGAATTTTTTCTAAAGGAAAGAGCTTCCAACAAATGCTGCCTCTCTATTCCCTTGCTTCCCTCTAGATCAGCTATAGTCCTTGCCACCTTGAGTATCTTATCATATGCCCTCGCTGAAAGAGCCAGTTTATCAACAGCTCCCTCTATAAGCTTTATCCCCTCGGGATCCAGCTTGCAGTACCTCCTTATCTCTCTCTGACTCATTCTGGAATTGAGCGTTCTTCCTCCAAACCTTATCCTCTGAAGTTTTCTGGCTTTCTCCACCCGCTTCCTGATATCAGCAGACCTTTCCCCGGCTCCATAGGTCATGAGCTCTTCCCTTCCAAGCCTCTTCACCTCTATATAGAGGTCCATCCTGTCCAGAATAGGACCGGAGATCTTCTTACCGTAGAGTTCCATTTGATAGGGGGTACACCTGCACCTTCCATCCCCCTCAAACATCATCCCACAGGGACATGCATGACAAGATCTGTAAAGTTTATGGCTAAATTAGAAGGAATACAATTATTTAACTTTCTCCCAAACGCTCCATTGAATTTGACATATAATATTCTTCTTCTTTATTCAATGCATCCTTTACAATTCCTCTTCTCAAAATGGATAGTACTGTTTTTATATCGTTCTCAGGTTTAATTTCCCATACTCCTTCTTTTATTTCCAAGCCAAACTTTAATTTTAAATTTAACTTTTCTAAAGTTTCAATATCGATTTTTTCATATCTTTTTTCTTTACTAATCTTGTATACTTCCCTTGAAAAAATTTTACTTTTTACAAGTCTTTCTTTAATAGAACCTATATTTTTTATCTCCGAATTAGAAAATTCATCAACAAACTTATTTGTAAATTCTTTATGAAGTTCATGATACTTAAAAATAACCTCAAAGCTGGCTTTATTAACAACTAACATTTTACTATCTTCATCTATTGCAATTGCGTCTCCAACATCTTCTAAACAAATATATTCTTTATCTAATGATACATATTTCCCCTCTTTATTTAAACAAATAAATTTCTTTTTAATAAACGCTTTAGTTTCTGAAAATTTCTGAAAAAGATTTATATAATATTTTTTATCTGATTCTACATACTCATATGAGATTATAAAACACCTTATTTTCCTTTTATTTTCAATATCTTTTAAATTTCCTATTGATTCTTCTTTCTCTAAAATACCTTTTGAAATATCACCATATTCTTCAATCTCCTCTAACTCTATATAAAAATGCTTCTTTAATTCATTATTTAAATCTAATCTTTTAATTACAGTTTCTTCTTCTTGCTCTAAACTTTTTTCAAGCTTATTTATTGTTTCCATTCCCACCCTTTTTAAACCTTCTGCTAACTTATTATCAATGTTTACAGACTTTACAATTGATCCCTTCTCTTTCCTTTCTAGAATATACAGAGCTACATTCGTTTCTGAAGATTTTAATTTTTTCTTTATTGACTCTAATTTCAATATATTCACTTTACCTCCTTAATTTATGCAAATAAAAAATACAAGTTTTCTGTTATACAATTCATATTATATATTTTCCCCACTTTTATCTCGTGAACTTTTTTATCGCTAAGCACATAAATATTCTTTTCTATAGTATCCTTACCATTTTCATTTAAAATTATGATTTTATAAATATAGTATCCTCTCCATCTTAGTAATGGATTGAAAATTAGTAGTTCACTTGTCATATAGAAAGAAGCTATAAAAAACATCAATAATCCTCGTGTTAAAAACTCTTTATCCCCACTAGCTCCTATAAATGGTATAACATAAGTAAAGATATAACTTAATAAATTCCCATCTTGACTTTCAACACTAACTATTTTAAGATGCTCCTTATTAATTTTTTCTTTCTTTTTATATCTGAGAAAAAAAGAAAGAATCATTATTGAAAAAACTATTAAGAAGAGCATCAAGAATACCATGAAGTTAAATTCAATTCTAGGATAGGAAAAGCTCATTTTCTTTTCTTGCCATATCACATAATCTATTACATCAACTAAAATAAAATTTCCATCTCTATCCTCTTGAAAAATTGAGTTAAATAATAGTATTATCCAAAGTGGTGTATACGATGTTAAAAACGCTACTACCCTTACCCAAATTTTTAAATTAATCATCTCTTACCCTTCCTATAGTTTCAACATGCTTCAATCCTTTTTTGCCATAAGTTTGCCTTCCCTTTTCTAACCTCTCTCTAGTTCTTTATTTCTGATGAGATTGTTGCTAAAATTGTAATTTCTCCTCCACACTTACATGCGATCTTACTGGTACTTATTAATTCCTTCATACCATTTATTGTTGAGCCCCTACTTGCTCCACTCCATTTGCTTGGTGATATAAATTGCTCACATGGCAATGGTTGACCTTTTCCATCTCTATTTAAGCTACATTTTCCAAAAGGAAGAATATTAACAAAAGGAGCCTTATCTCCTTCAGTAGCATCTAATAAACCGTTAGTAGTTACTCCTATTTGTGAAGTCACTTTTAATTCACTTGGAATACTTCCATTATCACATCTCAAAATGGCACTCGAACTGACACCTGTAGTAGTCACTTTTATTAAATCTTCTTTTTTTCCATAAAGAACTAGCTTCTCTTCAATCACTCTTCCTTCAAGATGATCATCATGATAAACATGTCCAAATTCCTCGGTTTTATATTCTAAATTCTCATTAAAAATCCCTAAAGTTAAGTATCCTCTTGTTTCACTTTCTTCTTCTACTTCATAATAATCTCTTATTTTCCCCTTAGGTTCCAAATGTTCAAGGAGCTTTTCTTTGTGCATAACCTTTCCTTTACTAATTATTTTTTTTACTTTTCTCATTACCAATTTATCCGTTTCATCACTTTTTATAGCATGTTTTACTGTAGAAAAAGATTTTGCATATAAAGGTTCCTCTACTTTATCATCATCTTCCTCCAGAGTTTCTTCATAATACTTCTTCCCTTTGTCATTTTCAATACTGCTTCTCACAACGCTAGCTACATAATTCTTAGTTAATTCCTTTGTTAAAATTCCTTTTTCATTTATAAATGGAAAATAGAAAGGTACAATGTTTTTAGGGGAATAATCATTTTTTTTATCTTCTATTTTATAGCTAAGTTTTCTAATCTCTTTCAGTTCCTTTCCTTCAAAGTAATACCCTTGCAATTGCTTGGATACTTCTCTCTTTTTATAATTACTTTGTATAGACTTAAATACTTTTAATAATTCAAAAAGAAGTTCACCAAAATAATCCTCTTCTTCTAATTCTTCAAAAATTTTAAATAGCCCTCCTTGCCTCCTAACTTCTTTATACTTTTTAACATTAATTATCTTATAGCCCTCTAGCTTTATTTTTATATTAAAGTTTCCTTTTTTTAAATGAAGATCATGGTTTGTTTTAGAATGAATATGGTAGTCAAAAAGGATTTCATATGCTCCCAATTGAAGTAAGGTTAACAATTCCATTTTAATTCCTTTATAATTAAATATATTATTGAAATCATCTGCAACTACTTCTCCAACTATTTTTTCTGAGTTATAATTATCAATTTGACTATTATTTAACCCTCTAATAATCTTTTGTGTTACCAAAAATTCAAAATATTCTTTATATAATTTTTTATTTAAAATATTCTTTAGAGTTTCCGTAACCCATAAAACTCCCCCCACTAAAAAAGTCCCCATACCAAAAGTTCCAAATACCAATCCTGCTAAGAGTGGACCATATAAAAGGCTGAACCCTATTGTTGATGTTATTATTATCTCTTGATTAGTTAAATACTTGAAAGTTGTATTAATATCCTCTAAATCTTTTTCTGTAAAATCGACTATACTTGGTAGTAACCTTGGGAAATCAATAAAATAGCCTCTAGAAGAGTATTTACTTTTAGAGTGCTCTTTTGAATATACTAATTCTAAAATATTCGCTAATTTTCCTGCATTCCCTACACCTGTAAAGGTAATATCATATTCTGAGTACTCGTCCTCAATACTATTTATCAAAAGTTTTAAACGCAAAATTTCCTCTGGAAGTAGCCCTTTTTCCAAAGTTTTATGTATTTCTTCTAATTCATCTGTGTCTGCTAAAGCAAAAACAATATTTTTAGACTTAATATTTTTAAATACTCCTATTCTTATAGAAGTTCCTGTAAAAGAAAATTTTATATTATATTTAATTTCACCTTGTTTAAGTGGAATATTTGTTCTTGATTTAGGGGTTATGAATGTCTTTAGAACCCCTTTTTCATTTAAATCTTTACCTGCAATAGAGCCAATAGTTTCTATAATATCATAAGCACTTAAATCCGAAATTATATCCTTACTAAAAGGCTTAAAAACTTTTAATTCATTTAATGGAATCCCTGGTATGAATTCTCCTAAAGGAGAATTCATCACCTTAATAATCCCTTTTATTATTACTTCCCTTTTTATCCCGTCTTCCACACTTTCTCTCGTGGGACAAGCTGCCCTTATATTTTTTAAATCGTTTATTAAGTTTTGGGTCTGTAACTTTTTTCCAGCACTTAACAACGCCAAAGTCTTTTCTAATTTTTCTATACGGCTATCAAAAAAAAAATCAAATCTATTTTTAGAGAGAATATAGTCATCAGCAGTATATATTACTTCCCACTCTGTTAAAAATTTTCCTAAGTGCTCACCTTTTATATCTTTTTTAATAGCCTCATTGTATCTGTCAAAACATTCCATAATGACTGGAGCTTTTCTACGCATTTCATTTTTAGACTGATAAATATAGTCTGTTACAACAATTTCATTTTCTTCAACTTCACTTTTATAAAACCCACCTAATGCATCTGCTTCACCCACTGCTATAATTTCTTTATAAGCTTTCTCTTTTCTTCTTATCTCTTCAATTTTTATAGGAGCTAGTTTCCCAAACTGAGCTTCTTCTAAACTTAAACTAGGTTCTTTTATGCCCAAACGTTCTCTTTCTTCTATCCCTTTATATTCCTTCTCAAGAAGGGAGTGGATTGTGTGATACTTTAACTTTATTTCTTCACTAACACTTTCATCTGCCTCTTCTTTCTTCCTTACATTTTCCGCAAATTCTATCTTTAAATTAACTAGATCACAGAAACTCAATAATTCTTTATCACTCAAACCCATCTCTACCAAGCCTCCCAAGTAAATTCCATCTCATCTAAGTTCTTATATTCTTTTATTTCATCATCCCAGTTATTAGAAATAATCTGTTTAGGCGAATATAACTTCAGATATAGCATTGTTCCTGTTCTTTCTTTTGCCATATCACCAAGGTCCAGCCCAGATAATTTATATTGAATTTCTTTTGGAGTCATCTCATCAAACTTTTGATTAAACTCTTGGTAGTATTTTTTTCTTTCTTTCCTAAAGGTCATTCTATCAAGACCTGAAGAAAGATTAGAATAAATTCTTTCTATCCCATCAACCAATTCTCTCTCATCAATTATATGAATATTTAAATTAACATAATCAAAGTTATCAGTTTCCTTCATATACTGTATAAACTCATATATTTTCTTCCTATACTCCTCTTTATCCTCTTCATTCTCTACTCTTCCATATATATAGATGGCTCCTTTAGTTATTGCAAATGTTTCTATTTCTTCTAATCCCTCTGCCTCTCTTTTCTTATAATATTTTCTTCTTCTCTCCATTTCTCTTTCAAAGTCAGTAGATTTAGGTGAACCGCCCAATATTAACGCTGGTACTACATTCTTTCCAAATAACTCTTCTAACTTTGGTCTAAAAAACTCATTGGCTGATTGGCTCACTAATGTACTTGTATAACCATCAGTTATTCTTTTAAACCCTTTATCTCTAGCCGATGCTGTAGTCTGATAATATCTATCAAATTCTTTCGGTGTCCCTATGTAGCGTTCTGGATAAACACTATAAGTAGTGTACCAAACATCTCCATCTCTAGAAGCTTTATGAAGCCCCAGTATTACAAACTCTTCTCCATATTTTTCATTTAAATATTTTTTCATTCTCTTATATACAATTTCATTCTCAGGGAATATTACTCTGTAAATTGCTGGTAAACTAACAAATAGAATGATTAGAATGCCAATCCATATTTTCCATTTTATTACTAATTTCCTTTGATATTCTTCATCTTGCTGCTTCTCTCTAATCTCTTCCATTCCCTCTCCTTCTTTTGTTTTATCTCTTATATATTTCTTCCGTTATCCACTCAAAAAACAAATTATAAATAACCTTCTTATCTGTATAAGCTCTTTTACTTAAATCTACCTTTTGATCTTTTTCTAACTTTTTATTAAACTCTTCCTTTATTAAATAGTCTTTCATTCCCTGAATTTCTAAATAAAAACTTCCACAAGGAAAGGCTTTCAAAGTACTCTTATTCTCTTCAACCTCTCCCACTTTTTTTTCAATCTTTAAATCAACGAAAATTGTTGTTTCCACTATAAACTCATAGAAACTTTCTATTACTTTTAATTGATTCTTTCTAACCAATAATTTCTCCTTTTAAATGCTCTAATTCTACACTATATCCCATACTATATCCTTCTTTTATATCTACATTAGCATTGAATAATGCCCCTTTTAATTTCTCACTTACATAGTCATATTTTCCATGCAAATTTACTTTCAAATTTAATTGATCATTAGCTTGAAAGTTAAATCTTTTTTTGATCTCACTCTTGTACTTTATAATGTCATATTTTTCATTTAGTTTCCCTGACATTTCAAAAGCCTTATCACCTCTATAGCTATCTACGTTTAGCTCTATATCAAATAATGCTTTCCCCATAAAAAATAAATTGAATAATTCAAATTCTCTTAATATAATTGGTTCGTTTATTATTTTATTTTTTTCCATTAATAAAATAATAGGGGTTACTCCATAGTTCTTAGCGAAAAAGCTCAACGTTTTTGGTTCTTCAAGATATTTACTAATTGACATTAATGGAAGGACATATTCTTCTCCACCTTCATTAAAAATTATTTCCTTTTTCTCTTTTTTCCATTTTTTTATTAAATCATCGCTATTTTTTATACTATAATCTTTCTTATCATAAATAACTTCTGAAACAACTCTGTTCAATTTTTCCATCTCATTGTTAATTTCAATTGGGAAATCTTGAACAATTATAAATTCATCATCTCTTCCAATTAATGCTACTTCTATAGTATATACATCTTCTTTTTTTATCCCCTGACATTCCAAATAGCTTTTTATTTTTACCTTATATCTCACACTTCCTCCTATTTTTACTTCACCAAGTATAGCTTTAGAAGATTCTTTCCCCATACTCTATATTAATTCTTAGCTCTCTTATTATTTCTTTGAGTCTTAATTCTTTAAGTAATTTTTTCTATATTAATTGCTTTTGAGTAGTAAGTATCTGTCACTGTATGATATTGATTTTTAGCATTTGTTTTTAAAGTTTCCAAATAATTAGCCTGATAATTTTCAATCGTTTCCAATTTTTCTTCCAATACGATTCCTGAGGCTTTTTCAAATTTTTCCGAGTATTCTCTCGCATCTACACTCATCTGTTCCGCTGATGACATCTTAAATTCATTTACACTAGACGCTGTCAATATGTTCTCTGAAACCATTTCCATTAAGTTTGAAGTTTTATTAGAAATCTTTTCTTTCGCATACTGAGTTATCTTATCTGAATCAAGCTTAAACTCATAATAAGGTCGCTCTCCTGTTATTGGTAAGGTATAGTTTCTAACTTCAGGATCACTAAACCTTCCATTCCCTGGATTATTAATTGCTCCAGAAACATATAATAATTTTTCTTCATTACTCGGAAAATATAAGCTGACAATATCTCCAATCTCTGGAGTACAAAAAAATCCTGTATTGGTCTGAGAATAGGGGGTTACATATGGAATATCCCATCGTCCTTTATATTCTCCTTGAGCCTTTCTTTCTTTATATCTTCCATTGCTATTCTGCATTGAAAGAGCTATCTTTGCTAACCCATGTGTTAGGTTAATTTTCATAGTGGCTATCTCATTATTCACCCCTACTTTCTCTACCTTGCCTTCTATAACTTTTCCTGAAATTTTATTGTTTGGGATATATGGTAGCTTATAGTTTTTATGATTTAGCTTGTATTCTCCCTTTAACTTTCCACCTATACATTCCAAGATTCCTTTCACCACTGGAACTTCTGCAATTCTTTCATCTCCTAGCTCAACTCTTATTATATTTGCCAGAGCATAACTCTGATTACACGAAATTTTATATAGCGTTTCACCATAAGAATTCTTGCCTATCTCCAAATGACTTCTTTTTAACTCGCATTGCTTAACCTTTGTATTTGTTTTTAAATATCCCAAAAGTACCCCACCGTTTTCTAGAGGAGATACCCCTAAACCTAATTGTGAAGTTACTCTAATTAAAAATTCCCAGTCTGTTTCATCATATTGAATAATTGGTGCTCCTATTTCTTTTTCAAACTTTTCTTCATCATATATAATTTTAATATTTTTATACCGCTTTACTATACTTTCTATGATTTCTTTATATGAAATAGCTGGATCTTGAAATGCCGTAAATTTAGAAACCTTATCTAAAACCCACGTCTTAGATAAGGCTTTCAAATTAAATAATATCCCCCCATTTCCTGCGTAAATAATAGAAGTTTCTTTTGCTATCCCTGAAAAGAAAAGGATTTCTTTCTCGTCCTTATCTAAAAGAAATTCAACTTTTTGTTTCTCCTTTGCTACCAATGCTTCAAATTTTCTTATATTATCTTTAACTAAAAGAGAAAACTCTAATTGACTATGAGTATTCACTTCACTTAAGAGAGTAAAGTTTCTTAGATTGAAATCCTCAAATTTCAATTTAACACCATCTATCAAAATACATATATCTTTCCATTCATAATTCTGCTTTAGGAATTTCATCCTTCCCCCCTTAATTTACTGAATAAACTCATTATCCTTATCTTTTCCAATCTTTTGCCTTAATTCAATTTTAAAAGTTCCATTTCCCTCTGCTACTGAATAATCTTCGTTATAGAAATATGCATATAAACTTGGTAATACATACAATGCTACCTCACTATTATCGTAGATAAATTCAATTACTACATCCCTATAATCTGATTCATTATCATAAGAGAATCCCCATTTTTTTAATCCTAAAATATTTTCTTGATTTAATTCATAGATATTTTCAAGAGAAATATTTTCTACATTTATATGTCCATATTTTTCCTTCAATAATTTTTTGGTCTTTATAGAAATTTCATATTTACTTTCCTCCCAAATAGCAGAAAGCTCAAACTCTTTTTCTCCATATTCTTTTAAATCTTGCGTTACTTTTAAGTTATCTAAAGAGTTTTTACTTAGCTTAGAAAGTATCTTTCCTTCTATAGTAACTTTTGCTTCACTCACTACATTAGCACTTAGTTCTTCACTTGGAAGTGCTGATACATTAACTTTAGTTATCTCATCTGTACTTAATATAATCTTTTCGTCCTTGCCACTGTTCTCTAAAATATAGATTCTTGCCCTCATTTTTTTCACCTTCCATTAACTTAGTATTATCATTAGTCTATCTTTCCAAAGCTAAATATTGTAAGCTTTTATTTCGATTTTCTTTCAAGTAATTCTTTGTCTTTATTGTTCTTATTAATCCAGGTTTCGCATTTTTTAACTCAGGTTTTCTATCTAAATACTTTTCGACCACTTCATCATATAATGGCTGAAGTAAGTCTTTGGAAATAGAATTTCGTTTGAAAATCATCTTAAGAAAATCCATAATAATTTCTATTCCCCTTTCAAGATCCTTTTTTGATTCTAATTTTTTGATAATCTCAATTGTCTCTAAAACTTTTTTATAGCTATATTTCTTTTTCAGATTTTTTAAAGTGATTTTCCTTTCCTCTGCTTCATAAAGAGTTAACGTCTCAATTAGTAGGGTAACTACTAGGCTTATTTCTTTTACATTACTTTTTTTTACGTTTAAAAGCTTATTGTAATATTCATTAAGCAAAACTTTAATTTTCTCTAATTCAGCATCATTAAAATCAAGAAGGCGTAAGATATCTTTTCTATATTTTTCTTCGATGACTTTAAAATCTGTTTGGAATGATTTAATAAGTCTATCCCCTAGCAAAAGTAATTTCATTATTAATCTTGTATTCAAACAATCTTTTTTTAAAAATTGACCTAATAAAATTCTTTCTTCATATAAAGTAAGTTCTACTTCGTTACAATACATTAGGCGTACGTGATTTATTTTATCTACTGTACTTTTCATAATTACTTTAATTAGATTCTCAGATCTCCCTACCTTTATAATAGCTTCTTCATATTCTCTTGGAACTAACACGATACCTTTTTCATCATACCTTTTAATTACCTCATCAAGGATTAATGTCTGAAAGAAAAGCTGCCTTGTAGACTCTGACGTTTTCTTTAGCAACATCTTCCCTAAATGCTCGTCTAACTTTATTTTTCTCATTAATATTGCTCCTTAAAAAACAGAAATTTCACCTATCCTCATAGTTACTTCATAACCAATAATTCCAAAATGATACTTCCAGAATAAATCTATCTTCATTTTTAATGGAAGGAACATCTCCTGCAATAGTTCAATTTTTAAAAAATTTTCTCTTGATTCGGGATAATTTAAATATACACTTATATTTTTCTGCGAACTGGTTTGATCATAAATTATTGAGTCCGGATATATTAATTTGACTACTTTTTTAAAAGAAGATATCATTCCTAATCCTTTATACATCTCACATAAAATATCTGCAATCATATGCTTCTCATATTCCTTAAAGACATTAAAAGTCTTACTTGTATCTTCTCCAAAAGCTCCTGCTTCTATGTTTTTTATTATTTCTTTAACATATAAGTCCTTTTTATTTTGTCCTACATAGAGGTCTATTTTTCCTAAGTAATGCAAATATAAATTATTCATTCCATCGACAATTGATGAATTGTTATCTTTTTCAGGACTATTAAATAAAGCAAATATTTCATTAAACCTTATAAACGGATTAACCTCAAATTCTTTGACTTCATTTTCAGCTTGCAGCATTATCCGATTAACGCTTTCTTCATTTAACTCAAAATATGGTGAAATTGTTGATGCTATTTTATATCTGATCTGACTATTTTGAGACTCATAAAAACTCGTAAGAGGATACCATATATATGGATAATTGTATTTATTCATTTCTAACACCCACACACTTATATTCTGGAAAATAAAGTTGGATTTCAGAAATTAAGAAACTTAGCATATCCAATGTATAGATATCTTCTTTTAAAAAATCAAAAGTTAACTCAAGATATGTTAACTTTCCTTTTAAACTAAACTCGTCAACTATAAAAGAATTCAATTTATACAACGGAAGCTCTTCTTTAATTTCTTCCTTTACCTCTGCCCCTATGAATCTAAAGTATTCCCTAATTTTAGGGAAACTGTGCACTATCCTTTTTAGTTCCCCAATATTTCTAATCCTGACCTCTCTTTCCATCTTTAACTTATTAACAAAATTAAGGTCTCTTTGATTTGAAAAATAACGATGTTTAGTTTGACTTAGATCTATCCCTTCACTTGGCTTTATTATTATTAGATTCCAAAGGATCTCTCCTGCTTCACTAGTTACAACTTTTAATGTCTCTGTGTCAGGTTTAGAAATATAATAAATGTGATGATCTGTAGGAACTAAGTAAACATTTTCAATATTTTCTAATAAAATAGTATGTTCATAATGGATCCTATTTTGAGTTGGCTTAACTAGTCCATCGCCATTTACTTTAGTTTCTTTTATATTCCACATCAATACATGATTTTCCAGCCATTTCCCCGATAAATCCTCAGCATCAATCTCTAAAGTTTCCGTTCCATCTAACTGAGTCAATATTTCTTTATTAAAGCCGATTGCTTTCACTCTAAAAAATTTCCTTGCATAAGGTACGTTATAACTCTTCCATTTTATGTTATTCAAACTAAATACTTCATGTAAAAACTCTAAACGTTTTATAATTGAATCATCATATTCAAGTTGACACTCAATAAGGTGCTTAGTGCCCTTCACTAATAAATACGCTTTCATTCTTCTTCCATTTATTTTTTCAAGCTCTATAAAAGAATCATCTATAAAAACTCTTTTTAAAATTTTATCTTCCGTTTCAAGAACTTTAACTAAAGATTTTTCATTATTAGCTATTATTTCACTATACCCCTCTTCATATAGGTACTGCTTTTCTTCCCTCACTAAAATAGTTTTTAAATTTACTTCACTAACCTTTTCATCTATTGACTTTAATATTGTTTTGTCAAAACTTTCCATACTTGCTTTTGTTTTACTAATTAACTCATATAAGCCCCTTAATGAGTCTCTTCTAAAAATTTCTCTTTCTTCTTTTGACATTTTCTTCAATTCTAATTCTATTATCTTTTGAAATTCATCCATTTATACTCCTGTCTCTATAGCTTTTCTTAATATATTTTGAGTGATTCCCACCTATTTTCTGTTACATCTACAAATAATAATCCCTGATCGGTCCATTTTCTTTAAAGCCACGATATTTTTGCCTTGGTATAGCCTCTTTATTAGCAACTACCTTTTTTTCTATTGGAAGTATATTAGAGTTCTCCTCTGATACTTCTTCCAGATCATCAATTATAACTGTCGGTTTTCCTCCTTTTATTCCTGCTAATTCAAATATATTTATGTACTTTCCTATTATATAAGTAGCTTTCCCATCATCTAAACCTAGTTTTTTTTCATACCCTGAATAATTACTTTCTGTTATATTTTTTACAATCACATCTGGATATTTCCAATGTTTCTTTAATTTCGAATATCCTTTACTATAATTGGAAAGAATATTAGGTTTTCCTAACAAATCTTTGGTTATATTTTTTAAATAACCTTTCTTCTCTATTCCATTCTTTATCTTTAAATTCTGACCAGATAAAATATCTTTAAATTTGCCTATTTCCCTAGTCTTATTAAAATAGTCCTTTGCAGCATTCCTTACAAAGTTGCCATTAACTTTTCCCGGGTGTATGTTTCCATTATCATCCATGTAGAGCAGAAAGTCATTTACACTATGATAATCAAACCCAATTTGTTTTATTGTTTTTCTAATAACTCTCATCTTACTGTCATCTGTCTCATCAATATACTTGATATCTTCCTGTAAGACATTAATGCATACTCCTAACCTTGTTTGGATCATAGCTGTCCAGTCTTTTGTATTAAAATAATTTTTAATAGTATTACTATTTTCTAGCTTGGAATACGATTTAGCAAACTTTTGAGTAGTTTTTAAAAGCCAATAAATTTCATAAGCAGAAACTTCCGCTGAGGCTTCTATATTTTTCACTTCGCTGTCAGTTAATTTATATGAATAAGAAAAGTCGTGCGAGCTCCCCATGGAGAAGCTTCCTTTCCAACTATCGCCGATCTCAAAAGAATACACTTCTGTTTTACCTTGATTATTATAATATTCATGAGTATTTTTAATAATGATACCAGCTATATCATTAATTATATTTTTCATATTACTTAAGTCTAAAATAGGTTCAATCTCTCCCCCTGAGTTCAAATATTTATTTTGAATCTCTTCAGCACTTTTCATTTTATTGATTTCAATTGCTTGCATAATATCATTTATCTTTCCTGATATTCCTTTTTTTATAGAATGTTTATGAACTCCAATACCTAATCCATTCCATGTAACTGTTTTATGCTTCCCTTCCGCATAACATGCCACATATTGAGCTAAAGCTCCTCCAAGGCTATGTCCAGTTATATGAATAGTGGAGTTGCTCCCATATTCTTTTAAAATATATTCATAAAATAATACGGCAGCGGTTAAATGTGGAGAATGCCTATTAAAAAATCCTATCTCTGCATCTGTTAATAAATCTTCTACTTCAGATGGTTCTGTCCCACGATAAGCAATAACAATATCATTTCCCTTTTTAAAAGCCACAGCCTGCATCCCACTTGGATAACGGCTTTCTATACCTAGATAATCTTTATATATCTTCTGATGATCTGCAAAGTATAAAAACTCCCATCCTATTGATAGCTCTTTATATTTAGGTGGTGCTTCTTCTCTTCCATTATTTTCCTCTTCAGAAACTACCATGAAAATCCTTTTATCTCTTTCATCATAAAGTTGATTACCATTCCCATCACTCTTAGGTGATTCTAATTTGGGAGTACTAGTTAATTTAGGCCAAAGTTTCTTTATTAAACGCATTACTTCCTTATTTATTTCATCTTCAACTTCTTTTATTCCCCAATTCAAATATGCCAATTGAGAGAAATTTGCATACACTATCTCAGTCATTTCTACTCCTTTCTCCCAACATATTCTCCATCGACATATCCTCCTAAATATTCTGGTTTAATAGGGATAAATCTTTTCTCATCTGAATCTGCTATAAACCTTTTATAAGTTCTCTCATCTCGAAAGTTCTTATAAAATACATCAAGTAACTGCTGTTTCTCATCTAAAGATAGTTCTTGTTTTTGTTTTATCTTCTTCAAAATCTTTTTTATGTTCTCTTCTTTCCTAAATGGAGGCACAATTGCATTTTTTACTCGCTTGTATTCAGTAAAAAACTTTTCGTCTCTTACATAAACCTGAAGTGAAGTTCTAAAATTCAGCTCATGATACATATAGTTAGCAAGATCAAGAGTCTTTTTCTTATATTCTTCAATATCTATACTCTCTAAATCTTTTACGAATACATTCACAGGTGTTGTGTATACTGATGCTTTTTCATCAAATGGATATTCTTTAGAATGCCTTACTTTTAGAGTTTCTGTTACTCTATTTTCATCAAAAAATCCATTTGTAGTATTAGTTAATATAGTCAAGGGACCAAGGAATTTCCGAGCATCTTCTGTCATTATATTATCAAGCTTATTACCCCATATAAGGCTTTCAACAGCTCCATTATAAGGAGTAATATAAGCTAAAGATTCAAATGATACAGGTAAAAGCCCCATTACTCTCTCTTTCTTCAATTTGTCACTGTATAGAAGACCTCTGTATTTTACACTTGTCATAAAACTTCTTTCACGTTCTAGTCCTCTTACAAAATAAAAATTATCATTGTATCTTTTGTTATATACTTTCGTAACCTTTGAATTATGTATTTTCGTTAAGGGACCACATCCAAAAAATAAAGTTAAACAAATCAATATTATTCCTAATTTAATCTCTTTTAATTTCACCTTTCCTCCTTAAAGTTGATAATAAAACTTCTAAAACACCTCGTCCTCTTTATAATTTAAAGCCTTAACAATTAATCCTCTTAGCCATTTGTTTTGCTAATGCTTTCCATCAAAAAAACTAATTGTAGTAATATCTTCTTCAAATGAAAAATATTTTCTTTTCCCTATATACAACTGATCCTCTTCACGCCTGACTCCTACTACATAAAATCCCCAAAATTTAGAATCCGTATACACAAAAAAGTTGGTTTCTCCATTTAGAATAATGTCTAGGCTCTCTTGTGTATAGTTCCCTTCAAGCTCTCTCAGCACTTCCTGCTCATCCAACTCATTGTAACTTTTTAATTTATTTAAATAAGTATAGGTTTTCTTTAGCTCGTTTTCTTTATTCCTTAGATAAAAAGATACTATTTCTGTTGTAGAAATTTTCTTTATCTCTCCAGAGTTTCTACCAGCTTTCCCACCTATTCTGACCAACTCTACTTCTTCACCATTGTATTTATTAGCACATAAAGAATAAGGAACTATTGGGATATCATTTTCGATTGATACTCTTATATTCCCCATCTTACTTGAATTTAAATATCTTAAAGCCCCATCTAAGCAACTAATCTTTAGTTGCTCTTCATCTTCTTCTACATTTCTTCTGAAATCTATCATTTTTCCAGGGACGAATTCTTTCAATATTTCGTTAAACAGATTAACTTTACACGATTGTCCACTCAATTTAATCAAAGAGTATTCAAATAGCTTATTACTCTCATAATATTGAGTTAGAAATCTTCTAAATATTTCATAGATATCTGCTTTCACTAACTTTATTATTTCTTCTTTGGTTATTATCAAATCTGGAAACGCAGTATGACCTTCTAAAGAGTTATGCTTATTTATATAAAGTATCCAATCTTTCAAATAAGTGATTGATAAGTCATTAGATGAATGCTTTATATTATCAAAACGCGTCCTTACTATAGTAGTTTTCTTGAACAGCTCTTTTTTTAATTCTTCAGCAATTTCCCATAAGAAAAAGAAATTATTTTTAACTTTTTTGTATGTATCACTAGCACTATTTTCAAAGTCTTTAAATTTTGTTGGAATAATACGGTCTGCTTTACCATATTCAACAGATAGATTTTCGTATATTTTCTTCACTCCTAGATCATCAACTTCACGATAAATTAAATCGTTAGCATATGGAATCAATTCATTGATGCCTATCCCTTTTTGCTTTGTATAATATTGAGCTAAAACTACTTTCAAAAACTGTAAAATTCTATAAGTAATATTATTTCCGCCAAAGCTATCTTCACTATTTTCAAAAGTGGTTTTTATGTCTATATCATAATAAATATCTTCTGAAGAAGCCTTAAAAACACATGAAGCAAGGTCCGTTGTCCCTCCTCCACAGTCAATAATTAAAGCCTTATATTCTTGATTATTTTCAAATCTTCTATTATAAATTAATTTTTCCAAAGAATTATATAAAACAGAAACTCCTTCATCTAGCGCATTGTCCTTTATTATGCTGTAATTTGGTAATATTTCTTGAAACATCATTAAAAATTCATTCTTCAGTTTTACAGGAGTAGTAATATGAATATTTTTAAATTTACATTTAAAAGAACTTTCAGCTCGGTCAACGATATATTCAATATAAGCTTTTATGATTTCTTTTCTGGCTATATATCTTATATCACCATTTTCATCAACTATACGTTCCTCCACCTCCAACGATTTCACCCAGTTCTTTATTCCGTAGAAAACACTTCCTTTTAAACTGTAATTGTTTGCTCTCAGCATATTTTTCACATCATATCCAAACAGATAGCTTATTTCCTCAGCTTTAAAGCAATTTTTGATATAAACTACCGTTGGTATTATTTTTGAAATTTCTTGATCTGATTTAGGAAACCTCACATAATTAATTCTATCTAACTGAATACTTCCATTTAGTATCTTATGTTGCGGTAAATCTTTTATATAGAACCTATCTAAATAAACTCCGGCTGTTGTATTTGCAGTTCCAAAGTCAAGACATAAAGGTGTTGTAGTTTCCTCTAATTCTCTATATAAGAAGCTATCTAAAGGTATTTGGTAATAATTCAAAGAGCTGGCGCTCTTGCCTCCTAAATCTTCTTTATAGTAAGCTTCATGTAAAAATCGTTCATCAGATTTATTGAAAAATATAAAAGAATAATTCTGGTTTCTTAGGTTCTCGAGTCTAAAAAACTTTTCTTCACTTTTTAGGTAGTAAGTATTTCTTTCATTTGAGTTAGGTTCTAATTGAAAGATTCCACACAAATAATTTTGGCCATTAATTAAAAATACGTTATTATCAGAAATATTTTCTGGTAAACCTATTTTATATTCATCTTCCGTTGTCAGATCCATTCCTTTATATAAAATTATTTGATGAGGAATTTTAATTAAGTCTGAATCTCCCAACTTAAACCCTAACTTTGAATCAAAAACTTCTTGCAGCCTAACTAAACCTTTTTCTCTATATTCTGAAATACTATAAACCTTGTCACGACTCCTATATTTCAAAATAATATTAACTAATTCACGACGATCTAAATTTTCTTTAAAGCCTTCTACTAATTTTTCGTCTACACAAATTTTATATAGGTCATAATAACTTTTTCTTCTAAGTTCTTCATAAACATAATACTGTTTCATATTCTTCTCCCAAATTTTATAGTTTCATTACCTAATGAAACTTTGATATATTCCTTATCCTTTTTACCAATAATATAATCTCCTGTTGAACATACTATCTTGTATTCTGTTTCCAATCTATTTACGCTGTCCAATCTGATTTTTAGATTCCTGTTTCCCAATGACTCTACAGACTTTACCCAAGGAAAACTTTCCAATACTTTCTCCAAGACTCTCTCACTTTGTTTTATCCCTTTTCTTTTTAAAACCTGATAAAAAGTTGAGTAATAATCTCTTCCTTCAAGATCATCTATTAAAAATATGTCCGCTTTCAAAGTATAAAATGTCGAAATATTTCGAATAATCTGTCTTAACTTACTATGTTTATAAATCCCTACTCTTATTAGCCCAGAAGTAAATTCTACCTTTTCTTCCCAGCTACCTCTTTCGTAGTTTATAGGATGATCTGTGAAATACACTTTTTTCCTATTTACTTCAACTACTTCTAAAGTCGAGCATTCAAAAGAATCCGGTAAAGAATAAAAACACATATTACCTTTTGTATCTAGGAGTTCTTCTTTTTTTAAAATAATTTCAGGAGACGACTTTTTTAATCGACTCACTAAAGCCCCAATAAATCCCAAGCTTTTAACACCTCCTCTGTATTCTGGTAACCTTCTTCTGAACTTTCTTTAGTTCCTTTCTTAATAAATAATCTTAAGTTTAGAGGGAGTGTTGACATTGCACACTCCTCAGATCCTAAAAGCAAAAACTTCAAGATTTTAAATAAACTGTATAAATCTATCCTTTCATCACATCGATTTATTAAGCATTCTAGGTTTTGTGAATACTTGGGTGTAAACTGGATGAAGGTATTATTTCCATTTAACTTTCTAGAAGCTGCAAAATCAATTAAAAATATCTCATCACGATCATAGAGAACATTCTGAGGTTTTAAATCACAATGAACATATCCTTTTGAGTGGAGTTCACTCAAAGTCTGGAGTATCAATAAGAAAATATTTCTAACTTTACCCCAGGTTAATTTTTTTTCAACTTTCAATTCTCTTAAAGTCTTACCAGGAATATAACTTAAAATAATTCCAAAAAATTTCTCGGAAGAAAAACACTCTATAACTTGTGGAATATTTAAAATGTCTATATCTTTTAATTTTTTGTATTCATTTTCTATAACTTTAATCCAATTGCTTCTTTTCTGTGTGACTTTCACAACATAATTGATTCCCTTTTCATCTGTCACTAAATAAGCAATTATTTCTTGGCAATTATTAAGTTTCTTTATTACTGTATATCCTTTCTTTAAAAGAAAGGTATCCAATTGCTTTCCTTCCAAGCTTTCTTCTCCTTTTCTTCAATGTTCAATATTAACTCATCATATTTTTCTGGTGGGAGATAATTATTTCCCTTCAAGTATTCATAAGTTATTTTTGAGTCATTATACTTACCTTTAGATTCCTTATACTTTTTCTGTGCATACAATGTATCTCCAAGCTCTTCTAAAGTTTTTCCTGTCAACAAAACTTCCAGCATTTTTATCTTATTTTCAAGTACCATCTTTTGATAATCATTTTTTATGTTAATTACCTTTTCATATGCTTCTTGGTACTTTAATTTACTCGCTTCATAGTCTTCTGCTACAAAAAAGACATCTCCTTCTTTTTCTAAGGAGTTAACTACTAGCTGGTCACTTTTTAATTTCTCTGCTACTTTTTTAGATTCTTTAAGTGATGTTACTGCTGCATCATATTCTTTATTCTCTATATGTAATCTAGCATCATTATAAAAACGCTCATTCTTTTCTTTTAAAACTTTTTTGAGTTCTTCTAAGTCTGAAATCTTAATTGCCATTTCGTCTCTTCTTGACTCTTCTCCAAGCTCTAAATAGATGCTTTTAGCCATTTTATAATGAAGAATTGCTTCATCAATATCTATTGCTTCTGACCTTATACCTCTCTTTTCATAATTTTCTGCTTTTTGGTACTTCTTCTCTCTCTCTTTGGTTAACAGTTCTACTTTTGTATTAATTTCAGAAACTAGTTCTATTTCATCATATTTCATAAATACAAGTTTAGCTTCTAAATATGTTCTGATAGCAGCCGGAACATTATTCCCCTTAACATAATCATCTGCTTGTTTTTTTAGATTTTCCCCTGCTATTAATACCTTAGTTTTTTCTAATTTTTCTTGTAATTCTGACTTTAATTTTTGAAGCTTATTATAATTAATCTTTTCAATCTTATTTAATTCAATTAGACTTTCTTCATATAAAGTTTTAGAATTTTCAAACTCATTATTTGTGTAATCAATATTTCCTTGCCTTAATTTTTCACTACCTATTTTTAGCTTTTCAATATCGCTTATTTTTATTTCAATATATTCTAATTGATCTTCATAGCTATAGCTCAATAATTCTGGTGTTAAGATTATTTTTTTAAACAAAGAACTGTTTTCTAATGATGTTTCCAATTTTTCGTATTGCTTTTCATTTTTTTTCAATAAATCTATAGCAGCCTCAAAATCATCTGTCTCTAATTTTTTCTCTACAAGTTTTTCATTCGCTTTAATTTGCTGGTGTTGAACATTCAATTCTTTTTTTACTTTATATCCTCTATAGCTTAAGTGTGCCAAAAGAGACATTATTAAAATAACCCCCATCACTTTTAGCCATAAAGCTTTATAATTTCTTTTTATGATTGCCGTTCTATTTATAAAGATCCCAATCATTGTATAGTTTTCTAACTTACCCCTACTATTATCTTTGATTCTATTCTCAATACTTCCAATCCACTTTCCTACTCCGTTACTTTTTGATAATTCTATTTCTATATCACTTTCATCTAAATTTTCCCAAGCCCCTTTAGTTAAAAGAAGAATCTTATCTCCTTCTTCTAAAACTGTCTTTCTTTTAGGTTTAACTTTCACTCTTCTATAATTCCCTATATACTGAGTTAAGTCATCTCTTAACCCATGAAACCTTAATCCGTCATACTCTAATTTATCTGCTAAATAAAATAAATAGGCCATTGTGTCATCCGCTGTTTTTTCATAAACTAAACCATCTCTTATCAATACCGCTCTAGCATTTCCTATACTTTCCATCATAATAGATTTATAGTCACTTATAACTACAGCTATTGATGCTCCTATTCCCTTTTCTTCTTTAGCTTTCTCTTGAATTGAAGCAATTTTTAATTCAGCTTTTCTAATTATCTTCTTTAAATAACGTCTACTAAATTTAGGTTTTTTTATGAACTCTTTCATTACTTCTTCTGTTACAATTTGAGCAGCCTTTGCATTTCTTATCCCACTTGAAACTACCCAACAGGAATAGTTTTCAAGCTCTATATAACCTGAGTAGTCTCGATTCTCTTCTTGTTGTCCTATTCGCGATAATACAGCGGTTACAAAATGACTCTCAAACTTTCTACCCTCTCTGCTCTCTTCTTTATTCTCTTTAAGAACAGGCAACTTTTCCTTAACCTTATTAATATTTTTTAACTGCTTATTTACATTTTGAATTTGATTCATTAATAGCTCCTTCAAAAAAAAGAATATACATGACATATATTCTTTTTAAATAGTGTTTTATAAACTTCTCTTCAGATAAAAAGTTTATTTTTATTAAATTTTTAAACTAGATACTACCTGTCAATCTTCCAATCAAAATTTTCGCCACATAAAGCTACAAAAACAAATTTCGAATTTCCTATTTCAATAACATCATATGAGTTCATTTGCCTTGGTGCGTAAACCGCCTCATTTTGAACGTACACAATTCCTGTACCTTCGCCTGGTAACATCATGAAAACTCTTTGCTTAGGGTTATAAGCTATAATTGCATGGTTTTTACGAGCTATCGTATTGTCTCCTCCTATGCAAATATCCATTTCAGCTCCACGTCCTATAAAGTTCTTCTCTGTCTTTAATTTAAAATCTTTTCCTTTATCATAGCCACTAATACAAACTATCCATCCAACTACAGGATCAACTTCCATTTCGTTGGCCCAATAAATAGCTGTTTTTTCATCGTCATTTTCCACAATATCTATCGCTTCTTCCCTTATCTCTACATCTTCTAATCTTTCACTATTACAGTAAGGGCATTCCTGATACTTAACTCCATTGTATACATGACCATTTTCACATCTCTCTAACTTCATTTTTGCTCCTTTTTTACTATTTTAATAATAAAGCCGTTGTCGCTAAATAAACTATGTCTCCACTTTCTACCTTCATAGGACAATTTTTTACTTTTAATTTCCTATTGTCTGAAAGCTTTTGAACTCCAGTTCCATTAACTGATCCCAAGTCTTCTAAAAACCATCCAGAATCTGTTCTATTTAAAATAGCGTGTTTCTTACTGATTAACGATGAATATGCTGTTCCTGTTAAGTCTATATCTACTCTCAATTTTGTTGTCTTCCCTAAAATTAAAGAACTTGATTTCCCAACTTTCCAAGTTTTAACATCATATCCTTCATCATTTTTCAATATTACGTGAGTTATCTTATTTTTATCATTTTTCTGTTTATCTTCTATATAAGTTACTAATTTTGCCTCTCTTAACCCTTGACTCTTCTCTTGTTTCTCTAAAGCTCTTTTCAGTTTCAAATTGGTTATTCCTAATTCTAATATCAAAAATAAAACTAATGCCTGGCTTGTTAGTATTAGCTTTTTTTGAGTTACTTCGCCATCAGAAAAGTAGTAGCCTATTCCTAATACCAAAATAAAAAATATAACCAATGAACTGTTTATATTATTTAAAGAATATCTTCTTTTTTGTTCTCTTTTTTGTCTTCTTAACTCTCTTTTTAACTTAATTGTATTTATAATTCTTTTCATCTATTTTTCCCCTTATTAATCCCAAAATAGTTTCTAAAGAGGTTATCCACATCTTTATTCAATTCCCCGCTACTTTCCTTATTATTTTTTTTACTGCATTCAAAATTAAAGTAGTTACCAAATAAATCATCTATCTTACTCTTTGAAAATTTTTCTTCTTTCTGAAATTTTTCTTTTGATTTTCCTCCGATTTCATTATCGTATTTCTCTCTTCTTTTTACATCACTTAGAACTTCGTAGGCATTTTGAACTTCTTCAAATCTAATTTGAGCATATCTTTTATCTTTTTCTGTAACAGAATGAAGTCTGTCTGGATGATATTTTTTCATCAATGCTTTATAACTCTTTTTGATTTCCAGTGCTGTTGCCTCTTTTAGAACCCCTAACACTTCATATAAATTTTTCTTCATTATTATTCCACCATCATCTTTCTGATTCTCTTATTCTCTTTTTTTATTTGTGCATCACTCTCTTGCAGAATTTCACATAACATTACATAGAAAGAATTTAAATCATTTTTCTTATTTTCTTTCCCGTGTTTACTCTGAATATATGTTTCAATAGCTTTTCTCTCTATCACTCCATTTAATATTGAATAAGCAATTATTTTATCATTTACTTCTAACTCTTGCTTTTTGAGTAATTCTTCTGCAAAATGTATCATCAATATTTTAGGCAATATTTCTCCTGTCATTCCTGCTTTAGAAAGATTAACAACATTTAATAAATTATATTCTTCTAGTTGGCCTGTAAACTTCTCTATTTTTCTTAACTCTGCTCCTTCTCTCCTCTTTATTCTAAAAAATTCAAATACTATCTCTTGCTTGTTTTCTTCCTCTATTACTACCTCTAATTCCGTTTTTAAAAACTTATCTTCATTTATTTTTTTTAATTTTAATCCACATATATATAATCCATCATTTTCTGGAACATCAATAATACTATCTATTAAAATTTTATATAATTTCCCTTGTACCTTAATAATCCCCTTTGATATAACCACTTTATTATCATCTACACTAAGGTTAATTCCACTTATAACACCATCTGAATAATCGATCCATCTTAGCTCTTGATACTCTAAGCTTGAATCTCTTAGTGAACCCAGCATTTCCTCGTCTAAGATCATTCCTCTTTTAAAAATTGGTATCTTATTCTCCAAACTTCCCCCCTACTTACCACCACTAAACGCTTTAAGCTTTTGACTTTATAAATAAATCAAAACTTTAAAACGCTGGAAGGATCGAACCGATCCCTCCAGCCTATTTTTACTTATTCATCACTAGAAGCTGCATATCCACCTTCTATGGTCGCTTTTTCTAGCTTTTCCTTCTTTTGTTTTACAACCGCTCTAAACTCTCCTACTCCTCCTTCTGAATTATAGTCTTCTTCATAATCCAAAATGAAAGCATTTGGCAACTCAATTTTTCTTACAACAACACTACCTGCTATAACCTCTAGCTCTAATGCTCTATATGCATCGGAACTCTCTGCTGGTACAAGAGACCATACAGCCATTTTCCTTGTATCATCTGCTTCTTCACCATCAACAGGAGTAATTATTTTCCCTTTTATTTCTAACGTCACACCTAAATCACTTGCTCTTGCATCTGAATCGTCTGGAGTGTCCGATAAAAACTTTACTGTTTTTATGTTATTAAGTCCTAAGTTAATTTCTTCTGTTTCTCCCTTTATTTTTACCCTAAATCCCATTTCTTTTCCTCCTTATTTATTCTAGTCTTTTGTTATATCTAATATTAAATTCTTAACGTCTCCATTAAAACTTATATGTAAATTACATCTATTATCATCAATTTCAATAGTTAAATCATCACCAGGTTGCAAAATTGAATTTATCAATTCTTGATTCCTGAGCCATTTATTCTTTTGACTTTTAGGATTATTACTAAAGAAGTCTTTTACCTTATCCTCTTTAAAGTCTGAAGTTAAAAATCTTAAAATCCTTTCTATATAAGTTGTAGTTAACGTTTTATATACTGGCTCAAAATTTCCTTCTTCATTTGTTGCTAATGTTCTAGACTTATAGACGGTTATATTGTTTATAGGCATCCCACCTAACTGAACATTATCTGATGAAAATACATATCCAAAATTATTCCTGTTAATACTATCTTTAGTGGCTATTGTATACCCACTAATTTCTTTGGAGAGTGTTGAGTAAATCTTTAAGCTATTATCCTTACTTTCTAAATTGATCCTTACTCCCGGTTCTTTCTGATCTACTTTCTTAAACCTCTTCCTTAAATATTCCGGACATTGATAAGCAGCTGTAACTCCTGCTGCAACATAAGCACTTTCTACATATACTCCTTCTATCCAGAACTTTATAATTTCTTCATCTTTAGCAGCTATACCAGCTTCAGCCATTTTTAGCTTATAGTCTAAAATAACTGTTGACTTCTCTTTTGGTATAACCGTAAAATTAGGAACTGTAGGCACAACAAATTCTGAAAATTTCTTATACTGAAGTGATCTTGTTTTTTCAACATACTTTTCAATTCCTGTAGTAGCTAAATTATTGAAAGTAGTATTTTCATTTGCTTTCATACTAAAGAAGCTTTGAACCTTATATTTCCTCAAAATATCCATCAGTACCTGAACATTTTCTAAAGTATTTCCTCTAACTCTTTCCTCTTCCTTATTAGTTCCTTTAAACCTTTGGCGTATGTTTTTCAGGTTATGTTTTTCATCAAATTGAACACTAGGAATAATTGAAAACCAAACAGTATTTTCAAAGTCATTTTTCTCATTAACTGTATTAAGGTAAATTGAAAGAGCTTCTTTATTGTCACCTTTAAGTAACATTTCTAGTCTTATATTTGCTACTAACAAACTAGGCTGCATCCCATTCAAACCTTTCTCATATTGCTCGAAAAATAATTTTACTCCTAACAGCTTCTCCATTAAAGGTTTAGCTACTTTTATAAAATCTTCTTGAGCTTCTTTATAAAATTCTAGATAATGATTATAGTTCTTTATTTCTTGCTTATAATCTATCTTATCTGTGGTTGTCACTAGCGGCACAAAAGTTCTTACAACTAAGCTTTTTACATAATCATTCGACTCTTCAGATACTTCCTCATAATCATCCTCAAAGCACTCTATCAACTTAGCATTACTAGAAGTTTCCGTTACATTGGTTAAAGCTTTAGATTTTTTAGGGTTATTTTCTAAAATCTTTAATTCTCCCTTGCTATCCATGCTTAAAAGTCCTAATTTAATTTCTTCCGACTTCTTACCATTTTCGCCCGCTCCAAGTAATACTCTAGCTTTTATATCTTCCATTGCAAGGGGAAGCATTCCTAAAATATTATTATAATTCTTTCCAGCTTTCTCAAAAGATAAATTTAACTTGTCACCATATTCTAACTTAACAGGATCCCCTTCCTCGAGTTCCTCATATTTATCATAAATATAAGAAATCTCTTTCCTCAACTGTTTAATATCATCCATAACACTTTTAGGTGATAGCATATTCAAGATATCCTTAAAATTAAAATCTACATTCTTATCACCAACTACTTTTTTAGTATCTAATAAGGTTGATAGTACCTTAAAAAATGTATTTTCAAGGTTAATAGGGATCTCTGTTATATGTGCTTCTGGAATCCCATGTGGTTTTTCTAAAGAATATCTTATCTTTTGGCTTGCAGCATTAAAGAAACTATAAATCTTAGGCTCAAATTTTTCTAAAAACTCATCAAAACTTTTAACTAAAAGTTCCTTATTAATCTCTTTTATTTTCTCATCATTTAAACTTGTTAACTCTTTACCGCTTCCAATGAGAGTAAGTAAATCTAATTTTTCTGGGTTTATTTCCTCAAACAAAAGAGTTCTATTTGTCTGTGGAAAAACGTTCATACTCATTTTCAGTACCTCCACTTTTCTACTTTTAAGTGATAGTACTTCATTTGACTTTACCCTGACAATTGTTAAATCCATCTATTTTTGAAGAAATGTCTCTTTTTGTAATGACAATTACAGATATTAACTCGCAAAATATACGCACACCACCAATAGAGAGTGCTCGTTTCTAGCAAAACAAAAGAACTTGTCATTAAAAAAAAAAAAAAAAAAGAGGGACATCCCTCTTTTTTATTAAACTTCAACCTTCAAATAAATAGAATCCTTTATGTCTCTTCCTATTATCTTTTTAGACCAGTCATAAGCATTCTTAAAATACACTTCTTTTCTCATATCATAAACACTACCTGAAGGAGATATAACTGTATAAATCAAATCATATTTTCTTCCTGTCTTTATGTTAAAGCTAAAAGCTTTGTTATAATCTTTTATTTTCTTGCCATTTACCGATAGTGCTATAATCTCATATCCTATACGTGTATATGACTCTCTTGCAATATTGATCCTCAAGTCTAACACATCATTTCTTTTTATCCCTGATTTATGAACCGTTTTTTCTTTATTCCATCCTTCTTTATCATAACCGTCCTTAAATAATCCATTTCTGTTATAACCTAACTCATTAACACCATTTGCATTATATCCTTCTTTATCGTAACCTCTCCAGTCATAGCCATTCTTATTATATCCACTTCTGTCATAACCATCACTGTCATACCCTTGATCGTTATAACCGTTTTTTTTATAACCTTCTGCATTATATCCTTCTCTATTATAACCTTCCCAGTCATAACCTTCTCTGTTATAACCATCACGATCATATCCGTGGCTATCGTATTTATTTATGTCAATCAAACTCTCTGTTATTGAACTATTCATCCCTTGGATATAACTTTCCGCTTTATTATAGCTTTCTGCACTCGTACACCCCATTAACGTAAGTAGTAATACTCCAAACATTATTATCTTATTCATATTCCCCTCCATTGAATTACTAGAATATTATTTCTTAGATATCTCTTTCAATTCTTTTTTTCTCTCAAACTTTAGCTGTTCTTCTTGCTCTCTTTCCTTTTTGTATTTAGAATCAATTCTTTCTTGCTGATCATCTGCTTTTACCCTTAAAGCATCTAAATCGACATCTTTATTAACCATATAATTCATCTTCTTATCCTGGTACAAGTTAATATTCCCTTTAAACTTCTCTAATACTGTTAATTTATCTAAATTAATCTTTAACTCTGTCTGACACTCATCACACTTTTCATCAACTATTCCATGCATAGAATCTGTACTCAAATATAAATCACAATTACACACTGGACAACTACCAGTAACTTTAAACTTATTTATAAACTTATTCTTCTTAAGGAAGGTATATCCCATTAATACCACTCCCACTACTGTTCCTATCGGAAAAACAAATAACAATCCAAATGCTATTATTCTTAAGATTGCTGTTTTCAACTTATACCAAAACCTTCCTTTTGTTTTCTGTTCCTCTAAAGAGATTGCTCCTTCTCTTCTCAAGTTTTCATTCATAATCTATGTCCTCCTATTTTATTTTTAGCAGCTCTATTTCCCTAACCTTATATAACACTATTTCATTCCCAAACTTAACTCTCAATAGGTTGTATCCTGTTTCTTGATCCCTTATTACTTCCAACGGAGAAACATCACAAACCTTTTTTTGAATGGCTAGTTTAGCTTCTAAACCTTTTCTGATTGCATATTCTAACTCTCTAAATAAATTTCTCTTTATAATTCTTTCCCTTATAGAAGGATGGAAGTTAGCATAAGTAGACAGCAACCTCCTAAAATACTCTGTCTCTATCTCTTCTTCACTTTCATCAAGCATGTCTCTAAAAAATCTTGTATTCCTCTCATTTAAGTTGAATGAGACCATTACCTTTTTTTCACTTGATATAATATCGTGAACTCTCAATGTCTTGTCATACCCCATTTCTTTAATTATCAAATTACAAAGAGTTTCCATTTTTAAGCCAAAATAATTCAGATCTTGTAATAATATCTCTTTAATAAGTTTAGGAAGAGTTACTTTTGCTCTTTTCCTCAAACCACTTCCTCCAATTCAATTAGTCTCAATATATATTTTACAGTATTGCCAGCAGGGGCAAAAAGACCGCAGTTTTTTTATTTTTTATGCGTGTTTTTGATTGACATCATTGATTTTATTAGCTTCTAGAAGAATGATTTCCCCTCATAATGAGAACCTTTTGACTAAATTAAAAAAAGAGCCTCATTATTTCAGAAACTCTTTCTTTATAAGACTCTTAATTTGAAGCTTGTCTTTCTAAATATTTACAGGCATTTATAAGAGATTGATCCTTTGATTTATCCAAAAGATATTTAAAGTAGTTTTTATCGCTATCAAATATTTCTCCCAGTGCCTTCCCATTATATTTTCCAAAGGTGACCTGCATTAACCTTGCTTTCTCTAGTTTATTTTCTGATTTAACTGAACCTCCTGAAGTTATACTTGGACTAGCATCTTTACCAGAGAAGCTAGGAGTAGGATTAATCGTAAACTCATACCCTTTCCCCTGTGATCGTATAGGATACCAAGAGGATTCAGCATCATAAAGATACCTCCCTATAGCAAACCCACTAGAGGCCACTCTCTTAAAAGCTGAAGATATCCCCCCTTTAACAGATTCATACTCCGTTATTTGTGCCCCATCTTCTTTGGTGATCCATTCTCCATTGATCTTCAAAGACATACAACAAAGGAACCCTCCTTGCACTTCTTTATATGCTACCTTCCAGTTCATAAACCCTACTACCTCATCAAGCCTCTTTTGAATAGCACGAGCTTGAACGTAGAATAGTGCTAATCCCATGGTCTTTTCTTTATTTGTCGCTCCTACCTTATATTCTATTTCTCCATCTTTAAAAGGAGCTTGAAGCTCCTTTATTATCTGCTCTGGTGATTTTATCATTTTCAATCTCCTATCCTGTATATTTCATTTCAAATAGTTCTGTTACTTCATCCATACAACCAGCTGCCCTTATCTGCTCCAGTAGCTCCCCTATTTCTTCTGAGATATAGTATTGAGTATGATTTTTAATATAATCTAAAATCTCATCATTATCTATTTTATCAAGTAGTTCTACCGCTTCCATTCTGCTCTCTACAAAGGTGGTTAAATTCTTCTCTTCTTCTTCCATTCTACTCTCTAAGGCTTCCCATAAGGTATCGGAATCATCAATATAGACATTATTCCTTATCTCCTCTTTTTCCTTAGCTGTTAGGTTCTTCTTTATATAAGTCATTAAAGTAACTCTATCTATATTTTCTAGCATCTCTATTGGGTCAAACGTTACCTGTATATTCATTTTTTATCCTCCGTTCTCTTATACTTGTTAATGATGATAAATAATCTTAGAAGTATCAGTACTCACTGGCATACATAAGAGTCCAGAAACTCCCCTTCTCTTCATCTGTTCTTATACAGAAAAGCCTGTCATCCTTATATTTTTTACTGAGTCTATATTCTTTTTGATAATTCGGCTCTTCCTGAGTATGAATTAGAATATTTCCTGAAATACTAAAAACCTGAAGATAGTCGTGTTCTACTTCCATAGTATCTATAAGAGTCTGTATATAAAAAATTAGCCTCATATCTAGTCTTTCATTTATTCTCTTCGTTACATAGAATTTTTCCTTCATGTTACTCCTCCTCACCTACACAGCTCCCATCAAGGGTTCTTTCGATATTAAAATTATTACAATACCCCTTTGCATTTTGATAATCCAATACAAACCACCCACAGGTTTTACATGGATATTGATTCCCTATATCTATAAGTTTATCTTCATACATTTCTAATTTACCCAATGACTCATTAAAGAAGAAGTCCCTAAGTCCTGATATACAAAGGTATCCTCTCTCTCCATCTTCAACCATAGGCTCATAGAAGTCTTCCCACGCCTTCATCATGGCTGTACCTACTGAGTAACTATTATCCATAAGCTCTAAACTCCTTTCCTCAAGAAGTTCTTTCCACCTTCTTATAGTTACTTTTTCTGTATCCTTAATATGTTCTCGGTTGCCTATAGCTTCAGTTAATGTAACTGGTATCTCTTTTTCCAAGCAGCTAAACATCTTGTCAAACTCTAAATGGTGAATTCCCATACCTTTTCCTCCTTCCTATACATATAAATTTACATAATTTAAAATGACTACTCCAAAAGCAGCCTATACATTTAACCTTCATTGTTTTGACCCTCTAAAATTAATTCTAAGCCCCTCTTGTCGTCGTTACCATCTAGCATTTCAATAAAAGTACTGTAAGCCTTTTCAAAGCAAGAAGCTAGATCCCTATCCTTTCTATACATGCTTAGGTACTTATATGTCCCGTTTATATTTAAATTAAAATAGGAGCCAAAGATAAGAGTAGTTAACTCTGCCTCTGACTCCTTTTGATTTTTATTCAGTTCTTTTCTATTCTCACCATAATGATTATAATAATGAGAAAATTCATGAACTATTACACCAGCCATATCTACTTTATTAGTAGTAGGCTTGACGTATATTTCTTTACCATTAGTCATTCCCATAGCTTGTCCTAAATCATCACGCTCTATTAATGGACAGTGTTGTCTCACATACTTCTTAGTAGCTTCAAATATCTCTTTAGGGCTGTATTCCGTTTCTTTGGTAGCTTTTATACTAACATCTATACTTGGAAGCCCTTGTGCATTTTCTGTGGCTTCAACTTGCGACCTATCAAATACCTTTCCTTGCTTGAATCCATATATTTTATCTTTATCTTCTTCATCTTTTCGGATCATAGGAATAAGAATATTGAGTGCTTTACTTCCCTTCTTAACTTTATATCCTAAGCTCTTCCATTTATTAAAACCCGCTACAAATGTAGCTTGTGGCATCTGTCTGTAGATAAGAAGTGTATTATTGATACTATAACTATAGAAGTATTTCCTTCTAAATTCTATAAACTTCTTAAGTTCTTCTGAGTTCTCTATAAAATCTGTTATCTTGTCTTCTATGGTTCCTTTAAGCTCCTCCATTTGTTTTTTGAAATACTCTCTCTTCTCTTCCTTGCTATACTTCTTAACCATACTCCTCCTCCATATTAAAGGTCCCCTTTCTAAAGCACCTTAGTCTAATATCTTCCAATCATCTACACAACTACATTCACCCTCTAATTCATTACACCACCTGCATCTTGAAATATCACTTTCATAAGATTCTGGTTCTCTTGGATTCTCAAACCACCTTAATACTTGTAATTCTGTCATACTGATTCCTCCTAAACTTTTATTCAACATCTGACCTATTCTATTCATATGAAATGTAGCGATTTTCTATCGCTACATTTGAGCCTCCTTAACAGTCGGCTCAAATGTTACAATCACGACTTTAAAAATCGATCAAACCCACATCAATAAGCGTCGAGATTGCAACTTGTTCTCACTCCTATTTAATTTGAAGACTATAGTTCTCCACAAGTATTGCTCCTTCTATCTCTTCTCCTGCTTTTATATGACTTGTAAGCTCCCTTTTATCTATTGATATCTCTTTCTTTACCTTAAGATATACTTCTGGAATCTTATTCATATCCAATACTTTTAAAGCTGTAGACTTCCTTATCCCATAAGCACCTAGATCAGTCTCTATCTTTGTCTTTTCAAGTCCTCTCATAACATTCACTAAATATGACTTCAGATTCTCTGATTTCCTTTCTCTGGACTTCTTAACTTTTGAGAGCCTATCTATCTCACCTTTTATTGAAAGAGCCTCCGCATCTAGGTTACTGAGATACTTTAAGATATTGGAACTCTTCTGACTTAACTCTTTCTTTAAATATTGCATGGTCTCCTCATAAAATTCTTTATCAACTTCTTCTGCATCACTCTCTAAAAATATATCTAACGTATCAACCATCAGGCTTTTTATCTCATACAATTTCATCTTTCTTTCCTCCTACATATAAGTTTCTATACTATCTACTGGTAATACTGGTAGCCAAGGATTCTCTGGGCTCACTAATACTCCTTTTAATATCTCTGTTAACATTTCTCCTCCCAATTAAAAAGAGCCCTTGCCTAAGCAAGAGCTCCCTATTTTAGATATCTAATTCTTCTACTGCTTTTATTACTGTACCTACCATTATAATAATTGCACCTAATCCCATATTAACACCTCCAATCTTTGTATGATTCAAGGTAATAATATATAAGTGAATTTAGGACTTATTAAAACATTATACTTATTCTTTAAAATAATCGTCTAACTCCTTACCATTTCTTGCTATTAAAATATAAATACCTTCTTCAGGACTTTTATCTAAAATATCATCGTTAAGTATAAAACTAAGTTCTTTTATATAAGCCCTAATTCTTTCTTTCTGAGCGCCATCTAACCCCTTAAGAGATATCTTTGAATTCTTCTTCACATCTACTAAGTTTACACCTTGAAACCCTTTTATATAATTTAATGCTTCCTTTTGAAAAGGTGATAATTCTCTTTCTCTTAGCGGGGATTCTATTCTTTCAATTCCCTCATATTTATCTAAGAATTCCTTTATGGCAAAATTTACTACTGCAACCCTTTTATACTCATTTTTGCTTATAAAAGTGGTTAATCTTTTAGATAAAGCATCAGACATTCTCTCAGATCTTCCTACATTATCTTTTAAACTAAGAACTTCTTCTGGAATCCTAAACCCATTACTTTTAAATTCGTCTATTAAACTAATTAATAGGGTCTTATTTGTGTGTAGTATCTCTAGCAGTTCTTTCTCTTCTAGTTGCTTCAACTCATTCACTTTATTCCTCCTTTTTCAATACAATATATATTACGTTATATAATATATTTTTTTTAGAAAAACAAGTAAGGTTTCAGATCAATTTCCCCTCTCAAAAATACAATACACTGTGCAATACAATATAAAACACATTATGTTTAAAACACTGTTATTACTAGGGTGTTTTCATCCATTTCCCTTATTACCCCTCTTATTTTTAAGGGTGTCCATCATCCTAAATTCTTAATATATATAGTAAGTTCCTTAAAAACGTCCATTAAATGTTACGCTTAAACTTAGAGACTTATCCCCCTAACCATGCTTAATTATCCCATTCTATACATACTTAAACACTTACTAATCTACAGCATTCATACTCACTGGTTAATATTAATATCCTAACTAACAACTTCCATAGGATTAAATAAATTATATGGAGGTATATTCACTATGGATACAATCAACGTCAAATTTACGTTCTCTAGGGAACTCACACATGAAGAAATCAATTCACTAATTTCTAAGCACAGGTACATAGAGAAGATCAAACGTAGCAATTACTCTAATACCAATTACCAAATAGGATTCTCTATTCCTAAATACTTCTCAGCTACTAATGCTTACTTAGCTAATACAGAGGACTTCAATAAGTTTAAATCTCATATCATAAAACTATTTTCACCTATCACTAAATCTGCTATCGTAAGTAGAGTTGATACACCATTTACGTACTGGATGCTTCCTGGATACACTTATGAATCTTACGCACATATTTTTAAGTTTATGTCACTCTGCTACTCCATAAACAATAATAAATCATCAACTAAATACTTTGCAGATGCCCTCACAGATCAAAGAGAATCTTTCATTATGGGTGATCAAAATAATCTAAATAAAGCAAATACCAAAATAGTGATTTACGATCAAAATAAGAAACTCCATGACTTTGACTCTTCTGTCAATAAAACTACACACCAGAGGCTCTTAAAAGAGTTTCCAGACCTTCCAAGAAGAATCAGGATAGAAGTATCGAGAAAGACTAATATTGCCTTAGAAAACCTCTCATACACTGATCAATACCAAAAGTCGTACAACTACTTGAAGAAGCATTTATTTGCTGAAGAGGTTATTAATAAAGCTAAGGAAATACTAACTAAAGAATACATAGAAAAATTCCCTACCTCTTCTTCCATGGCTGCTGCTTATCACACCCCTGTATTTGAATATGACGCCTTCAGAGACTATTTGAAGTATCTTCACAGAGATAAATCACCAAAGACCTTAGAAGGGAAGATAACAAGGCTCAGAACATACTTTGATGCAATCAATAAGCAATATCTCTTTCAACTTAGAATAAAAAGTTTCCTTCCCTCTTTAATCAATGTAATTCATAAGTAAATTACCTCTTAGTTTTACCGGTACTCTTGCATTCACATCCTGATATACTGTATACTCAATTAATATTAAATCTCAATTTAAACAAGGAGTAATTATGACTAAAAAAGACTTTATTGAAAAATATCATGTAGCAGGAAACTTTGAGTACAAAGCTGAAGCAGAAAGAGCTTTAAACGACTTATTAGCTTCTTTTGAAGATGCTCTTATCGCAGGGGAAGAAGTTAACTTTATTGGATGGGGAAAGTTTGAAGTAGTAAAGAGAGCTGCTAGAGAAGGGAGGAACCCTTCAACAGGAGAAACTATCAAGATTGCAGCTAAAAAATCTGTTAAATTCAAGGCAGGAAAGAAGTTAAATGACTCAGTTAAATAAATTGTGATATACAAAAAAGGGAGTAGAATTTCTACTCCCTTTTTTACTAGAAAATGTATTTTTGTATTTGGTCTACTCCTATCAAAGTAGACCTTTTTTATTATATACCTTAAATGTTTTCTATGCAATATCAACTCGAGTATCTTTTAACTCCAAGTATGGATATTTTTATTTTATCCTTAACAATTATCTTGAAAAGAATACTTATAAAACAAGGAGAAATTATGAATTGTATAGGACATAGCTTTACAGATAATGAAAATGCTTTACCTAAAATTAAAGCTTTTCTAGATAGAATTAACTCGCCCAAAATACTGGCAACTACTGATGATATTAGGCTTTGTAGAGTATCCATTGAATTTAATACCAATAAGATCATCAGAGGAAAAGAATTAATGCTAATCAGGAATAAGGAATGGGTTGAAGAAATCTCTAATACTACTGCTACTTTAAATCTTGATGATAGTATGCAGATTGAAAATATCATTATCCATCTTAAAATGCTTATGAGAAAGCTTGATATACTAATATTCAAAGAAAAAATAAAATCTATATACTACGAATGTTTCAATGAACCTTATAAAAGCTACGGGATTCAATATGGAGATAAGACTACTCCTAGAACTAATGAAGATTTTAAGTCACTAATTTTAGACTACGAATTAAGTGCATGATCCATTTATATATTATTACTTTGATTAAGAGAAGATTTTGGCATTAGCCTTTATCTTCTCTTTTTCTATTACCAATTTATTAGGAGGACTTAAAGTGTTTAGTGACAAACAAGAAATGAATGTAGTAATTTACGTGAGAGTCTCTACCGAAATGCAGGAAGAAAAAGATTCCCTATCTAATCAAATGAACAGGTGTAAAGCATATTGCGAAATGAAAGGATTCAATATTGTTCACATCTATAAAGATGTCGATTCTGGCTCAAAAGATGATAGACCTGATTTTCAAAACTTATTATCTGATATGAAGTCTAATATCTTCCAAGCCATAGTAGTAACAGAGTTATCCAGAATATCAAGAAAAATGTCTACTCTTATAAAGTTCCTTGAAGATTTTCAAACTTATGGAATTAACTTTATTTCTATTACACAAAATATAGATACTTCTACAATAATGGGGAAAGCCTTCTTTCAACTTACAGGGGTATTCGCAGAGTTAGAAAGAAATCAGACCAGAGACAGAGTAAGCCATACTATGAAAAATATGGCAGCTAATGGTAAGTTTACAGGCGGAGTAGTTCCTTTTGGCTATACTCTAGTTGATAAAAAACTTGTCATCAACGAAGAAGAAGCTGATACAGTGAGAGAAGCCTTTAATTTATACCTTAGTGGAGTTAATAGGAATCAAATATCGCAGAAATCAGGAATAAATGAAACTACCTTAGCTCGTATGCTTACTACTCCTTTTTACACAGGCAAGACAGTCTATAACAAGAGAAGAACCAACCCCATAACTGGTAAGATGGAAATACTTCCTGAAGATCAATGGATTATAGGAGAAGGCGAACATGAAGCAATCATTGATGAAGGTACCTTTAATATCGCTAAAAGAATTTATGAAGAAAATTACACTCCTTATACCAGATATGAAGATAATCCTAACTTTCTTCTATCAGGACTTTTAAGGTGCTATCATGGTCACAAAATGTATGGTCATATAACCGGAACTGGTTATCGTTACTACATATGCTATCGCAACTCTTCAAAGTATCAAGATAAAGAAAAGTGCACTCAATATCGTATAAATGCTGATAACCTTGAAAAAGAGGTAATTGAATACATTCTTTCACTTAAAGAAATGGAGGATAAGGTTAATATTTTAAATACCCTTTCTTCAACTGAAAAATCACCTCAAGATAAGCTCAAAGCTTTGGAAGCAAGAAAATCTTCTAATCGTATAAAGAAAAGTGGACTTTTAGATCTCATGCTTAATAAAAGTATAGATAAGGATATGTTTCATGATAAAAATGAAGAACTTGAAAAAGAGCTAAGAAATATTGAGAAAGAGATTCAGAAGCTTAACACTTCTATAAGTAGCTCTCAAGCTAAAATAACGGCCTCAGATACTTTCTATAGAATTCTTAACTCCATATCTTATGATAAGACCAGTATGGAGCTAAAGCAGCTCCTTTCTTTAATTATAAAGGAAATAAGGTATGTTAATGATTTTGAATATCAGATAATTTTTAATATATAGGAGGAATAAGATGTTTATAATACTAGAGAAACTTTATGATAAATATGAGAGATATACAGATGTAGGGAATATCATAGGATTCCATACCTTAGATAAGCTTAAGCGTGGAGAGCTGCCTAAGTTTGAGACTCTGTATAAGAAACTAGATCTTGAAGGAGAAATTGGGTATACCTATGAGGATTTTCTTAGCGATTATCAGGAAGTAATAAGCGGCTATAAAGAGAAAAAAGCCCTGTACAATATTTGGTGTACGGGGCTTTCTATTTATGAATATACACAAGTTAAAGGTATTGGAAGCTCACAGTTATATAGGATACTAGAAAGAGGGAGAGATATATCTAAGAATGAAACTCTTAAAGCTATTATAGACATACTAGATGTGGATATTTCACAGGAAGACCTACAAAAATTTACGGTTACTGTTAAAGAAAAATTCTGTAGACTTGTGGGAGATAAGAAAAACTTAATTGCTTTCAGGAAGAGATATAACATAAGGAATCCTATTTTGCCTTGGCAAAATAGTTGGCAGCTAACTTTTGATGGGGTAATAACAGAGAAAATTAAAAAGATTAAAGAGTAACTGTGCCGTTACTCTTTTTTGTCTGTTTCTTTATTAAAGATCCACTTTTCTTTTTCAAAATTAATACCCTAGCTTTTTATGCTATGAGTGTGGTATACATTTATTGATAGTTCCGAATAAATGTATTATAAATCATGTGAAATTTATGTTTAGAAAATCTCCTTTCCCTACAATATAATACATTAGCTTTAATAAATAGTTTAAGCTAATAATATTTTTAACAAGAGGTGAATTATGAAAAAGCTACTAGCTTTACTATGTGGAATCTTTATAGTTTTAAAGGGTATTAATGTACTTGAGTTTGACAATATTTCTTTAATACTTTTATTATTAGTTTTTGGATTGTTATTAATTCCTGAAAATTTTTCTGAAATATTTTATAAGTTTATTTCTAATATAAAAGAGATAAAAAAAGGAGATACAGTAATCTCTTTTACTCAAGAAGAGATTTCCTCAATAATTGAAAAACAAAAAAAAGACACACTTAGGTTACCGGAAGAAATCGAAAAAGTATTTGAATGGATGCTATTTTTAAGTTTTAATACAGGGTTTAGTTATTTGGAAAGTTTAATTAGATTTAGACTAAAAAAGTTAGATAAAGAATCTGATATAAGAAATTTAAACTATGAGGATTCTGTTAAAAGACTAAGAAATAACCAGATAATTACTGAAGATTTAGAAAACAAAATTTTTAAAATTAGAGATCTTGTTCATAAAACTCTTATTGAAGACCCAGATATTATGGAGCATAAAATAATTGAAGAGAGTATAAAAGACTGTAAAATAATTATAAAAGAGTTAAATGAAAAAATATCAGAGTCTGTATCATAAAGTAATTCAAGAGAGAAGGATTCTTATATAGTACATCCAATTTTTTTGGCTTCTAGCTATGTAGACTTTTTCTTTCTATATAGTCATTTCATAATCTTGTAAAAATATTTTAATCTTCTTTTTTATTCTCTGAATAGCATTGTCAGCAGACTTCACACTTCTTCCAGTTTTTTTTAGCGATTTCAATATAATTATTCCCTAAAATCATGTAATCAAAGATTTCATTTTCCATCTTACTGAGATTATTAGAAAGATATTCTTTAAGTCTTTCTATCTTTTCTTTCCCTAAGAAGATCTCTTCAGGATTATAGAAATTAAAAGGTTTTTTTAAATAAGAAACATTCGACTCTTCTACCTCGTAAAATCCATTTACAGCTATATTCAAAATTCTATTTTTCCCAGAATTAGAATTTTTGATAGCTGTAATAATCTGCCTCTTAATGCAAATAGAAGCAAAAGTATTAAAGGAGGCATTTCTTCCATTATCATAAGTTCTAACAGCTTTTAAAAGTCCGATCATTCCTTCTTGGATAAGATCTCCTCTATCAGCCCCATTTAGATAGTATTCAAAACTTTTCTTCCAAACAACCCACTTATATTTACTAAAAATTTGAGTAATAGCCTCTTTGTCACCATCTTGTGCCTTTTTAATTAATTCTACTTCAATCATAAACAACTCCTCCCTTCAAAATTCCTTAGAATATAAAACCACACCTTCTACCTCCAATATTGAAAGCGTGTCTTCAAAGAATATATACTAAATCGCTAAATTATATAATGGGGGTATCTCTTTTTTAAGTTATTTTTTGTTCTTTACCCAAGATTTTGACTTTTTCTAAAATGCTTATCTTTGTACATCCTATCATCTGCTTTAAGGATAAGGGAGTCCAAGTCCTTTTTCCTAAAAGTTTCTTTTCCCTTGAAAAGGACTGTCCCTATTGAAAACTCTATCTCATGCCTCTCCCTTAAACTATAAAGTCTCTGGATTATCCTGAACCTACTTTCTTCCTCTACATCCTTTAATAGAATAATAAATTCATCTCCTCCCATCCTTAGAAAATAATCATCTTTTCTTATGACAGAATTGATAACTTTTGTAAAGTTTACTATATACTCATCCCCTGCTTTATGCCCTTTAGTATCATTTATTTTCTTTAGCCCATCTAAGTCTACGTAAAGTATTGTCCATTTTATTCCAGGATTCTTTTTGATCACTGGTATTATTCCTGCTACTTTTCTTCTCAGATATAACCCAGTAAGAGAGTCTCTTCCGACCTCCTCTTCTATATTCTTAGTGTAAAATCTTTCAACAAAGATGTATGGCACCATTAGGACAAGAATTATTGCTGCATCCTTATGTTCATTTATAAGACTTTTTAGTATATCTCCATTTATACTTCTTATTTTAGATATCTTTTTATTATTCTTTAAGTTATAATCTTTCTCTAAGCGCCTATATTTTCTTAAAAGCCCTCCACATAAAAGCAAAATAAGAATTAAGACATAAACACTTCCAAAATATTTGAATCTAGTAAGCCAGTCCCTCTTCAACACCACTCCTCTCATAATACAAAAGACACCCCCAACGATAATTATAATAAATTTTTTTTGAAACTTTCTAAACTCAATTTAGTATTTTAACTATTTTTTATGGTAAAATTTTAGTACAAAGTAACAAGGGGGAATTCAATGGAGAAAAGCATGGAATTATTAAATCGTCTGATTCCATCAGAAATATTAAAGAAGGCGTATTTAAAAAAATATAAAAAGGATGAAATCATAATGAAGTATACAGACCGCTTCATTGTATATATCATAGAAGGAGTTGCTGCAGGTGTAAGGTACGAAGGGGCTAACGAAGTTTTTTGTTCTCTTTTATTTAAAGCAGGTGATTTCATAGGTCTTAGCAACTACTACCTGGGAAAATCTTCTAACTGGGAACTTCTTGCTGTCAGTGAGAGCATCAAAGTGGTTATCTTCCCTGAGAAACTAATAGCTTCTCAGCTCTTACAAAATTCCATTGTATCAAATTTTATTCATAAGCAGTCACTAATGAATTCTAATAAAATTCTTACAGGGTATTATGTTTTTGCTAAAGGAGGAGCAAAAGCATTTCTAGCTTATCTTATGATTCTAAATTCTGAAGAAGATACTGTTTATTTTAACAAATACTCAGACGTGATGAAGATAATGGGAATAAGTGAGACTATGCTCTACAAAATTACTAAAGAGTTTATCTCTAAAAAATTAATAATTAAAGAAAAAAGGTACCTGCTCATACTTAATAAAGAAGCTCTTATAAACTATTATAAGAAGTATATCTATTCACCCTCAGATAAAGTTTAAGTATTAAAGAATATTCACTAAAGATTTTCTTTTTTTGCAACCAACACCCTACGCATTATTTCTCTTCTTTTTATTAGAATGATACTTAAAAAAGTTAGACTTTCAATTCTTAACTTATTTAAAGAAGTATTATTAGAAGACATGAAAATATTTCAACTTAAAAATGATTAAAATCAAAGTAGAGGTAGAAAGTAACACACTTAAAATTGAGCTACTATATTTTTCTAGAGATAAACATACAAAGTATGCAATATTAAATTTTAAAGAAAAGGAGGATACATATTAATACAATTTCAATTCCTATGAAATTATATTAATATGTAGTGAAAGGAGATGAACAATTTAATTCGACTTAATAAATCCCTAAATGAATATAGACAATTATTTTTTAATGGCTCTATTGGAATTTCTTTAACGGATGTTTTTATTTTGCATTCTATTGAAGAAAAAAACTATACCGTATCTAATATAGCCAAATGTCTAAGCAAAGATAAATCCTACATAATTAGGCAACTTCAAAACTTGACAATTAAAAGCTTAATATTTAAAAATGGTACTAAATACTTATTGACCAATGAAGGTAAAATAAAATATAAAAAATCAATAAAATTACTAAAAGAATATAGAAAGCTAAAAGAATTGAGACAAACGTGGAACTTTATCAACTAATTAGAGAATTATTTATTTAGTATGTCAAAGGAGGTATTTTATGCCCATAAACATCTTAATAAGAAATAAATATCAACTTAGAGAACTGAAGAAAATGATTGAAACAACTGTTTATAGTGGAGAAACAGTTGTTCTAAACTTTCTAGATGTAGAAGTAATAAGTGAAAAAGAATATAAAGAAATATTTTCGGAAATTTCAAATAATATCAGTCTTTTAAAAAAAGTAAAAATAACAAGAGCTTCCTCGGGAGTAATGAAAAGTCTTTATATAGCCGTAAACAAAATTAATAGAAAAACGTCTATCAGTAAAAAATAAAAGGCAGAAATTTTTCTGCCTTTTGTCTATCCAAGGTTATTATTTTTACTCCCATCAGGATTAGAACACGGAGTTTTAACCCCATTGATCTCTCTTATATGATACTTATCCTGATAATTATTATTGTTAGATTCAATCTCTCTAACAAATTGGTTTCTTGTCATTTCTCGACCTGTATAATTATCTTTAAATCTTTCATTTCTTCCTGTGTTTGATTCCCTAGTTGTACTTACTCTTTTTCTTCCCATTACATAACCTCCATAAATAAAAAATACGTTAATGAAAGTATCTGGACTTGAAAATATCACCTACTTCATGTAGAATGTAATATATTTAGTTACTCAAGTACAGATACTATTAACCAAAAGATTTAGTTGCAGCTAAATCTTAAAAGTTAAGACTTCTTGCAGGAAGTCTTTTTTTATCCCTTGATATTTCTAGGATCATTTCCATAGCTTTTTTTTTCTCTAATCTTTCCATCTTTACCATGAATTAAAACCTCGGCTTTTTGATTTATAGCAATTTCTCTAGCTCTTTCAAAAGCCTTTTTTTGCGTATTAAATACTCCTGTAGCTCTTGAATTCCCTGATCCCTTTACCTGCCACCCATCTAGATGCTTTATTACATGTTGGTTCGCCATATCCAAGTCCTCCCTTCTTCAATTTTCTTTACCCACCCTAAGCTCCCTATTCTTATATAGAATAATATTAAATCTTAAATTCCATAATAATAACCCCTTTCTAATTTTAATTTATTCCCCAAAGACTATCTCTTCTTCAGCAATGTTATAAATATCAATTTTATTTTCAACATCTATCTTATTAACAATCCATCCCCTAAGTGAACAATTTCGAATAAAGTCTTCAATTCTATTCTTCCCATTAATTTCTTTTAATGTAATTACAATCCCAAACTTTAAACCATTTCCATGTTTCTGGTTTAAACGTTCTTTGGTTTTTAAACTCAAGCCCCAAAGACCAGTATCATATGCCTTTTTTGCTCTATTCTTCCCTGTAAAAGTTTCTTTTATATGCTTAATATTATCCCATTTTCTAAATATTTTTCTCGCATCTTCTTCCCAAGTATAAGTCCCATTTTCATCGCTTTGATAGTTATTATTAATAGGCTTTAATGGTTGTTTTGAGTTATTACTTAACCTTCCAAAAGATATATCTATTTCTGTATTTGTATAGTCAACTCCTTGATTTCTGGAGCAAAAAGGAAAATAACATAAAGTTGCTTTCGCAACAAAAGGATGCTCCTCTTTTAATAAAGACCCTTTTTTAGTTACAGGTATAGGAAGATTATAATTATAGGTATCATATTCTTCTGAAACTCCACTCAAAATAAATTGGATTTCATCATCAGCCGAATTAACTATATCTTCTATTTTTATAGGTACAACTCCGTGCCCTATTGTAAAAGGAGATATTACTTGCTTATCCCAACCTGTCGCAGAATCTATAAGAAGAGCTTTTGCCACTTCTCTACTCATTCCCAGTATATCAATTAAATAAGACATTTTTCTTGCTATCCACGGTGCTGCATAAGACGTCCCTCTAACCAAGCTTTCCCCTTCATGAGAATAAACTTTCATAAATTTTTCCTCATCACCACCATAATAACTTATATCAGGTTTGGTAAAAAATGATAATACAGGACCCTTTCTAGTATATGAAGCTGGTTGCTTATTATGAGTAACTGAATTTACTACTATAGAATTTATTGAATCTGCTGGAGCTCCTATAAATTTTTCTTCTTCATCATTGGAATCTTTATTAGTTCCTGCAATAATAAAGATCACGTCATTTTCATATTGAATTTTATCTAAAATTTCAGCTTCTGGCGATATAAAATTAGAATTTATTTCTAATCTTGATCCAAGACAGAGGTTCCAAACTTTAATATCTCTGTTTTGCAATATAATTTCATTTATATTTCTCAATATTGTAAATGAACTGAATTGTGAGCCTGAAGCTACTCCAAAATGCTTCACTTTAAACCTACCACACCCGTCGTCTAAATGTGGGTTAAGTGATGGTCCATCTACAATTATAGAAGATACAGCAGTTCCATGCTCATAATCTTTAGGTGATAAAGGAATGTCTTTAGACAATAAATTAGTAAAGTCCACCCATTCTGAAAAATAAACACTTTCATCAAACATTGTATCAATAACCCCAATTGTAGGTTCATTTTTAGGTCTTGGTATAGACATATCTACATTTTTATCAAAAGTAAAATCATCCTTACTTAACTGAGTCAAATCACTTACTGCCATTGAAATTAAGTAAGGTGCTTTTTGCTTTAAAATTTCCAGTTGATCCGGTGTCAATAAAATAGTAGTTTCATCTATAATTTTACTAAAGTTTAAATTGATCCCTATCCTCTCCATGATGTCGACTGTTGCCATGTCTGTTTTATATATCGTTACAATTGAATCTTTTATTAAATTTATATTATCAGCTAAAACGTCGAAAGTCTTGACGTAAAAACAGTCAACTATAGTTTGCTGAAAGTTGGTTTTTGCAATTCCGTAATTACCAAAATTAATTACTTTAGGATCTAGTTTTGATAATTTTTCAGCTGTTATTTTCCCATTAAATTCTTGGTCTAATAACTTTATACTTTTATTCAACTTCTCAATAGATTCTTCTATTATATATAAAGGAACATAATGAGTAATGATGTGTTTTGGAGAGTTTCCCTTTGAAAAACGTGCTCCTACAACAAGAGTGTTAGCTGTTTCCTTACCTTTTGATAATAGACTTTTTATTCTATTGCTTTTAGCAGCTACCTTAGTATAATACACACTAATTAGCGCCTCTTCTATTGTGTCTTCTTCCTCCCAAAACTCTTTTAATTCTTGTAATTTATTTTTTAATTCTTTTAACTTAGAAACCTCAACTGACTTCCCAGTAGGTAATTTAGGAGCTCCTGGAATACTCTTGCTTTTAGCCTGCTCAAACCTACCTTTTAAATGCAGTACCTGATTCATTATCCCCCTCCTTTAGTTCTCTAGAAACTTGACTTTTTGATACTCCTGTTAAAACCTCTATTTCTCTTACAGTAAATCCTAACTTTTTTAATTCCATAATATCATGTAACACTGTTTCTCCTATTAAATAACCAAAAAACTTTCTTAAGTAATCGTATTCAGATGTAGGGCTACTAAAAGCTAAAGATGTTTTGATTAAGTTTCTTAGGTCACCTGGATAAGGAAGTGGTTCTGCTACCTTCATAATTTTTTTAAACAAAAGTACTTTTTTCCCTGCATTTTTAAACTTCTTTAAAAATTCTTCTAATATAGAAACACCTATATCTATTAGATCTTCTCTAGAATACCTATTGAAATTTATTACTGAATCAAATCTTCTTATCAATGCTTTATCAAACTTTTTAAATAGATTTGTAGTAGCTATAAGAACAACATCCTCATTAAGTTTTTCAATCTCTTTTAATAAAGTCGATGTAACCCTTCCCATTTCTCTTAAATCATTTGAGTTAACTCTGTCCAAAGCTAAAGCATCTATCTCATCAAATAAAATCAAAGCTTTTCTTGGAGAGGATAAAGAATTAATTTCTTTAAAAACTTCTATGATGTTTTTAGAAGTCTGCCCTAACTTACTGTCTATAAGTGAATCAAACTCCACTATAAAAACATCTCTTTCCAAAATTCTTCCAATCTGTTTAACTGTCTCTGTTTTTCCCGTACCCGGTTCACCTTCAAATATAAATTTATTTATTCCCATTCTATGACCTATCGCATTAATTACACCTAAAATGTCATCCTTTATTTTTTCAGGAAGAGGAAGTGGCTGGGTATCCAACTCTAGTTTAGTTAAATAAGCACTCTCTTCTGAAAAAGATTGAGGAATAAATGTATTAGTATCAGCTAAAAGCCCCATTATATACTCAGCAAGTTGATGATCTCCAGCTTTATCAAAGTAATTAGCAATTTTATAAGATTCATCTCTAAAACCATTTTCATTTCCTTCTGAATGATATTTTATTAAATTTAAAATATCTTTTTTTTTCATTTTACCCTCCAATTCATTAAAACCAATTGTAATTCGATATGGTTATTCTTAAATAATCTTGTCTATATTTATATCATACATCGCTTGGGACAAAAAATCAACACTTGGGACAAAATTTATTTTTTAAAATAAAAATAGGGGATAAAAAACTATCCCCATTTCATTTAAAACCCTTTGTGAAATCAATATTCTAAAACCTAATTTTGGTATAAAATCAGGTTTATTATTTCCCTTATTATTTTCTTCAAAAAGTCTACAACTCATGTCATGGACAAGGGTTGCACGAGAGGAGTAGTATAAATTCACTGGGAAACTCCACCCTGTAATCAGCTCTGGTTATGGAAACCACACCATCCTCCATAGGCTGTCTCAGGGTCTCCAGTATGCTCCTGGGAAACTCCGTTGCTTCATCTAAAAATAGTACTCCATTATGAGCCAGACTTATCTCCCCGGCTTTAGGCACCCTTCCCCCTCCAACTAAGGCAATTGCCGAGGCTGAATGGTGGGGACTTCTAAAGGGTCTCTTAGTTACAATAGGCATATTCTCTCCAAGCATACCGGCACTGCTATAGATCTTTGTTGATTCAATAACCTCCTCCTGGTCCATTGGAGGCATTATCGTAGGCAGCCTCTTAGACATCATAGATTTTCCAGATCCTGGACTTCCTATCATATAGATATTATGCCCCCCCGCTGCTGATATTTCCAGGGCTCTCTTTGCCCTGTACTGCCCCTTTACCTCTGCAAAATCTACCTCAAATACTTCATCCTCCTCTACCTGCTCCTCCATATTCACTTCAGGTTTTATATCCCCCTCTACAAAATCATAGACCTCCCTAATATTGTCAACGGGAATAACCTCTACCCCCTCTATGGTTGAAGCTTCTGGATAGTTTTCTCTGGGGATAACTATTCCCCTCATTCCCTGCTCCCTTGCACAGATTACTGCATTTATTATTCCCCTTGTTCTCCTTACCTTTCCACCAAGGGAGAGTTCCCCTATGTACATGTAATCTTCTAGCCTGGAATCCTCTGTTATATGCCCCATAGCCTTCATTATCCCCAAGGCTATGGGGAGGTCAAACTGAGGTCCCTCCTTCCTTATTCCTGCAGGAGAGAGGTTTACAACTATCCTCCTGGGATTCATATCAAACCTACAGTTTTTAAGAGCTGCCCTCACCCTTTCCCTGCTCTCTGAGATAGCTACATCAGCCAGACCCACTATGTTGAAGATGGGCAGACCATTTCCCACATCCACCTCTACCTCCACCCTATAGGACTCTATCCCTAAGAAGCCCGAGCTCAGTACCTTAGCCAGCATAATCACACCTCCTGAATACATCTCTAATAATATTTTATGTTTGCCCCGAGTTATTTCCTCTAATAAAAAAGAAAAGCCCTAAAGGCTTTTCAATCTTTTTAAACACTCTATTAATCTGTCCAAATCCTCTATACTATGGTTGGCTGAGAGGGAAGCCCTCAGCCTTGGAGTTGTTACCGTAGGCTTTCTTATGGCAGGGATCATTATCCCCTCCTCCCTGAGCCTCTCACTCATCCACAGGGTCCTCTCATTGTCTCCCACTACAATGGGAATTATATTTGTCTCACTGTCCAGGGTTCCTATTCCTATCTTCTCCAGTTCAGATCTCAGGTAGTCTGAGAGGTCAACAAGCCTCTCCCTGGCTTCCCTGTCTCCCTCGGCTCTCTTTACAGCCTCCAGGTTGCAGGCTATAACTGCCGGTGGAAGGGAGGTTGTATAGATCAGGCTCCTGCACCTGTTTATGAGGTAGTTTATTATGTCCTCTGAGGAGGCCACATAGGCCCCCTGGGACCCGTAAGCCTTGGAGAAGGTTCCCATGTTGATATCTATCCTCTCCAGGACTCCTGCCTCCTCTGAAAGGCCCATACCGTTCCTTCCAAGAACTCCCCCACCGTGAGCTTCATCCACCATGAGCTCTATATTATACCTTTCCTTGATCTCCACCAGCTTCTTCAGAGGGGCTTTATCCCCCTCCATACTGAATACACTGTCCACAACTATAAGGGCTCTTTCATATTTCTCCCTGGTCTTAACTATCTTTTTTTCCAGGTCCTCCATATCGTTGTGAAGATATCTCACCATGTGAGCTCCGCTCATATTTATACCGTCATAGATACTGGCATGGTTCAGCTTATCGCAGTAGATCACATCATCCTTCCCATAAAGGGTGGAGATTATGCCTATATTGGCGTCATATCCGCTGTTAAAGAGAAGAGCCCTCTCCTGCTTCTTCTTACTAGCCAGAAGCTCCTCCAGCTCTCGGTAAATATCAGCTGTCCCCACCACAAGCCTGCTGGCTCCGCTTCCCACACCATACCTCTTAACTGCATCTATCAGTGTTTTCTTCAGCCACTCGCTATCACGGTACCCCAGGTAATTACTGGAGGAGAAGTCCAGGTACTCCCTCCCCCCCTCATAGATATACTTTCCCGATATCCTTTCTATATTCTTTATCCTTCTAAAGAGTCCCTTTTCTCTGAGACCCTCCAATATACCCTTCAAATTCATATACACACCTCACAAACATGATATAAAATTATATCTTTATTTTTTTTCTTTTACAATAGGAGGTCTCAGAAAGTCAAATTCAGAAAAGATAAAAAAACTGGCAGTTGATCCACTGCCAGTTTAATCTCTCTATTTAAAAACCTTCATAGAGGCCCCTGAAGAATAATGAAAGAGATACAGCTCCGGGATCCCTTGTACCCATAGCTCTTCCCCACTTATCTCTCCCCTTTCCTCGGCTGCACTCCATAGATTTAGTTCGCTCCGCCCTCTTAAAGGCTTCCTCCTTCATCCCACGGAATATCTCATAAAATTCACTTTCAGCATCTAGAGACTCCACCACAGGTATGAATACATCCATAAGGGTCTTATCCCCTACCCTTGCCTGGGAAGCCTCCTTGAGGCACTCCAGTGAGGAGGTAAACATCTCTCCAAGCTTTTTCTCATCTATCTCATTCTCATCCTCATCCAGGGGTTCAGCCAGTCCTTGGAACATTACCCCCCACAGAGGGGCTGCCACTCCACCCTTTATAGAGAGTATCCTCCAACCGAGATCATGAAAGAAATCCTTCAAGGATTTATCTTCTATCCTCTCCAGCTCCTCGGTTATAAGGTAAGCTATCTCAGCGATGGCCTCACCATGGTCACCATCCCCCACCTTGCTGTCCAGGTAGGACAGATAGGATCTGCTTTCCGTCAAAAGGTTTGCCGTGTATTCCAGCATGTTTTTCAGAGTATTTTTTCCTATTTCCATATTATTACCCCCTATCTCCAATAACAAGATTTAGTAGTAACCACCACGAATATTTTTATGATTTCCCAGCACCATCTTAACCACCTCCAGATCTAAAAATACAGAAGCTATAAAAACTAATTGAGATCATTCATTTATTTAATATATGTTACTTAAATAATATTCCCTAAATCCTCAAAAAACAAATTTCACTTACTTAAAATTTCATTAATAGAGCAATTGTACACTTTTATATATTGAGGGAACCATCGTTTTCTTAACTTTTAAATATAAAAAAAGGAGTCATCCCTTGGATAACTCCCTTGAAAATTATTTCTTTATAATTTTTGCCAGAACTCCGTTGATAAATTCGTGAGACTTCTCATCTCCGTATTTTTTAGCAAGCTCTACTATCTCATTTACCACGATCTCATGTCCCATATCTTCAAACATAAGTTCATAGGTTCCAAATTTTAGAAGTGCTCTCTCAACATTTCCTATTCTATCAAGACTCCAGTTTGTCATCTCAGAGTTCAGAGTTTCCTCTATCTCATCCTTCTTCTCAACAATACCCTTTACGTACTTTTCTATAAAATCTTTGGAGTTTTTGCTCAGCTCAACTTCACCTCTAGAGATTACTCTTTCCGATACCTCTGTGATGCTTGCGTCATTAAGCTCAGCTTCAAATAAAATCTTGAATAATTCTTCTCTTGCTATCTTTCTGCTCATCTTCCTACCTCTCTAATCTTCCTTCAGTCGGTTAATTATAATTTTTTTCAGGCTCCCTAGCTTCTCATAGTCACCTAGATTATATCCTATCACTGTAACTGCAAGAACTGTAATCATCTTCACGAACCCATATTTTATCAGAATTAATCCAAAAATAAAACCCCAAATTGCTCCAAAGTATTTTTTTCTATTCTCAAGGAACTCCTCTAAAAACTCAATAAGCATTATTCTTCACCTCTTTCAGCTAAGATACTACTCCCTCTCCTCTTAAGAAGTTTCGATACCTTTACCTCTACTTCCTCTACCTCCAGCGAAAGATATTCAAATATCTCATGTTTTATTCTTCCCTGAGTATCCGAAATATTTCTAGCTATATCACTGTCCGAATAGGCATCTACCGTCACGGTGATATATAGTTTTTTTCCCTTTATCCTGTTCTTCGCCTTTATATTTTTCAGGTCTGGGTTTCCAAGAACAACCTCTCTTACAAGGTTATTTATAGAGGAGGAGGATACAGTGAGCTTTCCGTTTTCTGTCTGCACCTGATAGTCCTTTGATTTTTCAAAGTTCATGAGAAACTTCTCAATAAATATCAGCAGATAAAAAACAGCTACCCCAAGGGTTGCTCCTCTAAAAACTATTCCCTCTAAATTAAAGTTAAGTATATACTTTGGAAAGATTGCAAGATAGATTCCCATTAGAGACAGGAAGAGTATTCCCAGCCATGCCACTGCAAAAAAAAGTTTCCTTACCATACTAAGACTCCCTCCACAACTTGATTTTCTAGTAGTTTATATTAGTCAATATAAAGATTAGAGGCGGAAACCGCCCCTAATTCTTTAGTCTAATATCTCCATTGACTCTTCTTCTTCCTCTTCTCTTATCTTTACATCCTGCACATATACATTTACTTCTACAACCTTAAGACCTGTAAGCTCAGTTACACTCTTAACGATTGCTTCCTGTACCTCTGTTGCAACTTCGGGGATAGGGAAACCATATTCCACTATTACATAAGCTTCAATGCTGCATTCCTTCTCTCCTACTTCTACCTTAACTCCATGAGTAAGTCTTTTCTTACCTAAGATTTTATTTACTTCATCTGCCACTCCACCTGCTAGCTTATAGATTCCTTTTACGTCTGTTGCTGCCTTAGATGCTACTACCTTTACTACGTCATCTGCTATTTTGATGTTTCCTAATTCAGTCATGAAACTACACCCCCGTTATAAAGTATTTCCTTAAAAGTTTTCTTAAAAAGTGCCGTATTTCCTTTTATTTAAATTATTTTCCCATCTGTCTGGGAGTAGCTGTCTGTCTCCTACTTGTCTCCGAAGTACTCCTCGATGAAGCTTGTATATACATCTCCAGACTGGTACGCTTCGTTGTCTAGTACCTTTAGGTGGAATGGTATCGTTGTATCTACACCCTCGATTCTGTACTCTTCAAGAGCTCTTCTCATTCTGTTGATAGCTTCCTCTCTTGTCTGTCCGTGTACGATAAGCTTAGCTATCATAGAGTCGTAGAATGGGCTGATCTCATATCCTTCATATGAGTGTGAGTCTATTCTTACTCCGTTTCCTCCAGCTACGATATACTTAGTAAGCTTTCCTGGAGATGGAAGGAATCCAGCCTCACTGTCCTCTGCGTTGATTCTACACTCGATGGCGTGACCAGTAAGAACTATATCCTCCTGCTTTACAGTAAGCTCTCCACCTGCTGCTGCGATGATCTGCTCCTTGATGATGTCTACTCCTGTTATCATCTCTGTTACAGTGTGCTCTACCTGTACTCTTGTATTCATCTCCATGAAGAAGAAGTTGTTGTTCTTGTCCACAAGGAACTCAAGAGTTCCAGCTGAGTCGTAATTTATAGCCTTAGCCAGCTTAACTGCCGCCTCTCCCATTGCCTTTCTTACTTCATCAGTAAGTACTACAGATGGCGCCTCCTCGATCAGCTTCTGGTGTCTTCTCTGGATCGAACAGTCTCTCTCTCCTAGGTGTACCACGTTTCCGTGTCTATCTCCAATTATCTGGATCTCGATGTGTCTAGGATCCTCTACAAACTTCTCAATATATACATCTGGATTTCCGAAAGCTGCTTCCGCTTCATTCTGAGCTGCTATGATGTTAGCCTCTAGCTCCTCATCATTTCTTGCAATTCTCATACCCTTTCCTCCACCACCGGCAGTGGCTTTGATCATTACAGGGTATGTAATTCTCTCATTTACGTGCATCTTTGCTTCTTCAATAGTCTTTATGATATCAGTTCCCTCTGTAATAGGTACTTCGTTCTCTATCGCTGTTTTTCTAGCTGTAGCCTTGTCTCCCATGTTTATGATACACTCTGGGCTTGGACCTATAAATGTGATGTTGTGCATCTCACAAATTCTTGCAAACTGAGCATTCTCAGCCAGGAATCCGTATCCAGGGTGGATTGCAGTAGCTCCAGTTACCTCTGCTGCTGCAATTACATTAGGTATCTTCAGGTATGACTCTGTACTCATTGCAGGTCCTATACATACAGCTTCATCTGCTAAACTTACATGCAGGCTCTCTCTGTCTGCCTCTGAAAATATAGCTACTGTCTTTATTCCAAGTTCCTTTGCCGCTCTTATTATTCTTACAGCTATCTCACCTCTATTGGCGATTAGTATCTTTTCAAACATCTTCTTCCTCCCGATTATTCAGCCTCAATCTTTATTAAAGTCTTTCCAAAATCAGCAATGCTACCATTGTCTAAAAGTATCTCCTTTACAACTCCGTCAAAGGTAGATTTTACAGAACTCTTTACTCCTATTGTAGCTATGTAACCGATCTCCTGGTTCTTCTTTACTCTGTCCCCTACTTTTACCATAGGGTTTCCAGCTTTATCTACATAGTAAAACTTTCCTACGTTCTCCGACTTTACTTCCTTATATGCTGGAGCTGCAACCTCTGCAACTTCCTCTACTGCAACCTCCTCTACCGGTGCTGCAACTACGTTGGATTTCTTGATCTCAACCTTGAACCCCTCCTCCTCAAAGGAGATGTTTGTTAAATTTGTATCATTTAATATCTTCATTAGCTCTTCAACACTGTTTAAGTCTTTATTCATTTAGGAGCCTCCCATTCTTTTTATTTTATATTAGGTCTCAATTTTAGCACAAATATATATCCCTTTCAAGTTTGAATTACACTCGTAATTTTATGTTAGTGAATTTTTTTCTATTTTTTAATTACTATGTTATCCCTTCCTAAAAGGCTTACTACTTCTTCCACAAAGAGCTTGGATGAGCTTACATTATATCTATCTCCAAGTTCCACCCTCTTTTTATTGCCGTCCTCCTCCAGAGCCAGTATAACATGCTGGGAACCTGGATGTCTCATCACTATTTTTTTCAGTTCTCCCAGGAGGTGTTTTCTCTCCTCCTCTACTAATATATATACCTTAAATATTCCCATTTCTCCAATTTCATCTATGGGTTTGATTGTTCTCACTATTAGCTTTTTCTCCTCCTGTCCCCCGAAGGAATCTATCTGTACATTCCCTTCAAGGTAGAGGATCTCTCCCTCTAAGATATAGTGACCCAGTCTCTCAAACTCCTTTGGAAAGGCCACCACAGATATTCTTCCATAGTAATCCTCAAGTTCGAAGATTCCCATAACCTGACCGGTCTTCTTGGTCACCACCTTTTTAAGGTTTCTTACTATCCCATAGGTCTCCATGTGGCCATGGCCCTTGGACTTTATCTCACGGGTTGTGGCCATCCTGTGCACAGCCATGTACTCCTTGAGCTTATCCAGGGGGTGTCCAGAAAAGTAGAATCCCAGAAACTCCTTCTCCCCCTTGAGAAGGTTTTCCAGCTTATACTCGGATTTTCCCTCCATCCTGAACTGCTCTATGGTAGCCTTGGCCTGACCAAAGAGGTTCATCTGCTGGATCTCATCCTCCTTCTGAAGCTTCGTGGCCCAGTTAAGTGCCTTCTCTATACTTTCATACTTCTCCCTTCTGTTTCCCGGAAGGGTATCCAGGGAACCAGAAAGGACAAGAGCCTCCAGAGCCTTCTTGTTCATCCCCACTCTCTTAGTTCTATTTACAAAATCCTCAAAGTTGGTATAGTCCCCATTGGCCTCGTGCTCCTCCTTTATCTTGAGCATAAGACTCTCTCCCAGGTTCTTTATGGCAGACATACCAAACCTAATATACTCTCCATCTATACTGAATATACTGCTGGCTTTATTTACATCTGGTAGGGCCACCTTGACCTGGTGGTTCTTGGCATCCTCTATATATATGGCCAGCTTCTCTATATTATTTCTTTCAGAGGTCATAAGGGCTGCATAGTAAGCCTGAGGATAGTGCACCTTAAAGTAGGCTGTCCAGTAGGCTACCAGGGCATAGGCCGCCGAGTGGGACTTATTAAATCCATATCCTGCAAACTTATCTATGAGGTCGAATACCTCTATGGCCTTCTCCTCATCATACCCCTTCTTTACAGCTCTTTCTACAAACTTACTTCTGTTCTCCTCCATTATGGCCACTTTCTTCTTACCCATGGCTCTTCTCAGAAGATCCGCTTCTCCCAGGGAGTAGTCTGCCATTACATTGGCTATCTTCATTACCTGCTCCTGGTAGAGGATTACCCCGTATGTCTCCTTGAGGATCTCCTTGAGGCTCTCATGGGGATACTTTATAAGTGCCTTACCGTTTTTTACCGCTATGAAGTCATCTACCATTCCCGACCCCAGGGGTCCCGGTCTGTATAGAGCCAGTACCGCTATTACATCCTCAAATCTCTCGGGCTTCAGCTTCCTCAGAAGTTTTCTTATACCGGTCGACTCCAATTGGAAGACCCCCATGGTATCTCCGTTACTCAGGGCTTCATATACCTTCTGGGAATCAAGCTCCACCTTCTGGAGATCTATCTTCCTTCCGCTTTCCTCCCTTATGTAGTCTATGGTTCTCTGAAGGATAGTGAGGTTACGCAGCCCCAAGAAGTCCATCTTTAATAGTCCTAGATCCTCTAGCTCCTTCATCTGATACTGGGTGGAGACCATCTTGGTCTTATTATCTGTATAGAGGGGCACGTCCCTTGTGAGGGGATCCTTTGTTATAACAACCCCTGCAGCGTGGATAGAAGCATGTCTCACTGTGTTTTCAAGCCTCTTGGAAAATTCAATCAGGTTCTGGGCTTCCTCATCCCTGTCATAGTACTCCTGAAGCTCAGGTACCTCCCTCAGGGATTTATCTATAGTATAGAACTGAGGTATGAGCTTGGCTATCTTATCCACCTTAGAAAGAGGAATATCCAGCACCCTCCCCACGTCCCTTACAGCTGCCCTTGCCTTCATAGTACCGAAGGTTATAATCTGGGCTACCCTGTCGTGACCATACTTCTCCCCTACATACTCTATTACCTCCTGCCTTCTCTCCTGACATATATCTATATCTATATCGGGCATGGAGATCCTTTCAGGATTCAGAAATCTCTCGAAGATAAGATTATACTTCATGGGGTCTACATCTGTTATTCCCAGAGTATAGGCCACCATACTTCCTGCAGCGGAACCTCTTCCAGGCCCTATGGGGATATTCTGACCCTTAGCATAGTCTATAAAGTCCCACACAACTACGAAGTAAGCCTCATACCCCATCCTCTCGATGATACTTAGCTCATACTCCACCCTTTCAAAAGCTTCCTCGGTAGGTCCCTCAGGGTAACGCCTGCTGAGCCCCTCATAAACGAGCTTTCTCAGGTATTCCGTTATGCTTCCCACCCCTTCTGGTACCTCATAGTGGGGAAACTTTAACCTGCCAAACTCCAGCTCCAGGTTACACTTTTCCGCTATCTCCAGGGTATTCTCCAGAGCTCCCTCATACTTGTTCAGCTCTGTAAGGATCTGCTCACCATTTTTCAGGAATAGCTGATCTGTAGCTATTCTCATCCTCTTCTCATCCCTTACCTTTGCCCCAGTCTGGATACACATGAGAATGTCTTGGAGCACATGGTCCCCGTGGTAGACATAGTGGGTATCGTTTGTACCTACCACCTTGAGGTTGTTCCTCTGGGCCAGCTCATAGAGCTTCTCATTTACCACTCTCTGCTCTGGGATACCATTTGCCTGGAGCTCTATATAGAAGTTCTCTCTTCCAAATATATCTATATACTCTGAAAGGGCTCCCTCTATCTTCTCCTCTTCCTCCTCATCCAGGATCCTTCTGGCTATCTCCCCCTGCATACACGCTGAGAGGGCTATAAGACCATCACTGTGATCCTTAAGAAGTTTCTTGTCGATCCTTGGTTTTCTGTAAAATCCATCTATATAGGCTCTCGAAGAGAGCTCCATGAGGTTTTTATAACCGGTTTCATCCTTGGCCAGAAGTATCAGATGAAAGATTCTTCCCTCCTTCTCGCTCCTGTCAAACTCCGCCAGGTAGGCTTCCATACCTATTATGGGCTTTATACCCCTGGCAATGGCCTTCTCATAAAACTCAACAGCTCCAAACATATTTCCATGATCTGTTATGGCCATTGCCTCCATACCCAGCTCCTTGGCTCTGTCCAGATACTCATCTATCTTCCCAACTCCGTCAAGGAGGCTGTATTCTGTATGAAGATGAAGGTGTACAAATTTACTTTTCATTTTCCTCCTCCTACTTTTAACTACACTTTTTTATCTTCATAAATTATACCTTATATTTGGAATTTTGTTTCAAGTTATTTTTTATAGTTAACGATAGTTATTTTTACTGTTTTTTAATCCTATGTTAATAAATACTTGTAATATATAAAATGAATAGTTGTATGGTGAACCATTGAAACAGTATAATCTATTTAGGATTTTAGCAACCTCCAGTACCATTTGTGTACTACAGACGTATTTTTTGTAATATATTAGCTTGCTTTTTTCTAAATTATCAACTATTATTGAAGGTGTACGATAGTGAATGCTTTTAATCTAATATTAAGCATTCATACATTTTTTTTAATCTATGAGGGGGTTAATTATGTCAAAGAACACAATGGCGGGAAATAGTAACATCAAGCCTAGTCTTACTGATCGTTTCCTTAACATCATTGAGAAGGGTGGAAATGCACTACCACATCCTGCAACACTATTCGGGATCCTAGCACTGGCTATGATCGTTATCTCTGGTATCGGAGCTGCTATGGGTTGGTCTGTAGAGTTCACTGGTATCAACAGAAAGACTATGCAAGTTGAGGATATGGTTATCCAGACTAAGTCACTTATGTCTGCTGAGGGAATCAACTACATCTTCACAAGTATGGTTAAAAACTTTACTGGATTTGCTCCACTTGGGACAGTACTAGTTGCTATTATTGGTATTGGTATCTGTGAGAGATCTGGACTTATGGCTATGTTACTTAAGAAGGTAGCACTTGGTACTCCAAAGAAGCTTATCACTGTAATGGTAGTATTCCTTGGAATCATGTCAAACGTAGCATCAGATGCTGGTTACGTTGTACTTCCACCACTTGCTGCACTTATCTTTTTATCATTTGGTAGACACCCACTTGCAGGTCTTGCTGCTGCCTTTGCCGGAGTATCTGGTGGATTCTCAGCAAACCTACTAATCGGTACTATCGATCCACTACTTGGTGGTATCTCAACTGAGGCTGCTAAGATCCTAGACCCAGCATATGAAGTACTTCCTACAGCGAACTACTTCTTCATGTTTGTTTCTACTTTCGTTATCGCAGTAGTTGGTACATTCGTTACTGAGAAGATTGTAGAGCCTAGACTTGGATCATATACTGGAGACGCTGAGATGAAGTTCGAAGCTGTTACTCCAGAGGAGAAGAAAGCACTTAGAGCTGCTGGTATTGCTACTATCGTTCTTATTGCTGCTCTTATTCCACTTTGGAACGTTCTTGGTAAGAACTTCCTAGGAAAGGGTCTTGTACCAATCATCGTATTATTCTTTGCTATTCCTGGAATTGCTTACGGTAAATCTATCGGAACTATCAAGAATGACGCTGATGCAATGAAGATGCTTAACAAATCATTTGAAGCAATGGCTGGATACATCGTACTTGTATTCTTCGCTGCTCAATTTATCGCATACTTCAACTACACTAACCTTGGAACTATCCTAGCTGTTAAAGGTGCTAGCTTCCTAGAGGCTACTGGAATCACTGGTATTCCTCTAATCATAGGATTTATCATCATCGTTGGATTCCTTAACCTGTTTATGGGATCTGCATCAGCTAAGTGGGCTATCCTGGCTCCTGTATTCGTTCCAATGCTAATGAGAGTTGGATACACTCCTGAGTTTACTCAGCTGGCGTACAGAATCGGAGATTCAGCTACTAACATCATTTCACCACTAATGTCTTACTTCGCAATGATTATCGTATTCATGCAGAAGTATGATAAGAAAGCTTCACTGGGAACTCTAGTTTCTACAATGCTTCCTTTCTCAATGGCATTTATGGTTATCTGGTCTCTACTACTAATCGTTTGGATGCTAATCGGTCTTCCAATCGGACCTGGAATCGGAATGATGCTTTAATCTTTAAG
>CAYSGC010000001.1:59707-89002 GCA_964430145.1 uncultured Fusobacteriaceae bacterium
TGCTAATCGGTCTTCCAATCGGACCTGGAATCGGAATGATGCTTTAATCTTTAAGAGATTATCTAAGAGACGGTTTATACCGTCTCTTTTTTTATGGAAATAAATAAAAATGAGCATATGGCAATAAAAAAGAGGCAGCTATTAGCTGCCTCATCTATCTAAAGCCCTTCTGGCTTATCTACGGGAGATCCTGCCTATCTCTAGGCAGGAATTATGAAAAAGAAAATTACTAATTTTTTCTATACTTGTTAGTCTCAACTTAGGTGAAAAAAGTTTAATATTTTTTATAAATTTATTAACAGACCGTAGACTTTTCTTCACATTCTTGTGTAAAATTGAACCCCCAAGGACTAATCCATAAGAATACAAGGTTATATAAAATACTCCCTCTCCAATGTCAAACGTCATTAGAGAATCCATGGAAATAAAATATAATATTCTCAGTTACACAGAAACCACTTTTATGGAGGTATTGGATATGAAAAAAACAATTGGAATTCTTATGGTAGTTTTAGCCACTTCAATATTTGCACAGGATAGCAAACCAAAAACAGAGCAGGGAACTGCTGTAGTTGAAAGGGTAAGTGTTCAGGTGTCTAACTCAAGACAATTAACTACAGAGGAGCAGAGGGAGTTTTACTCCATAGTAAATGCCTTTGAGGAGAAGCAGGCCCTGGCTCAGCTGGAGGTCAAGGAGATCAACCTGAAGATCCACAGAGAGATGCTGGAAGAGGATCCCAACCTGAAAACCATAAATAAGTTAATCGATAAAAAATTCAGGATAGTGGCACAGATGGAGAAGGACCTCTTTGAAGTTAACTTTAAGATCAATAATCTCCTGTAATATGAACCTCACCCCTGAAGGGGTGAGGTTTTTTATTGGGATACTTTTCAACTTATTGGATAAAATTTTCAAAGAAAGAGAAAAATTTTTAGAATACCTTCTTAATAAGAACAGATAAACTTATGAAAGCATCGTAAAAGGAGGTATTCCTATGTCCCACCTTTCCATGAGATCTGGATATATAGGTCTCATCGACAGACTGAATAAGGCTCCCCAAGGAGTGGTTCCGTCCAAGACCCTCTACGAAATCTTAAAGCTGCTATTTACCGAGAGGGAAGCCCGTCTGGTATCCCAGCTACCCATCAAACCCTTTACCCCGGAAAAAGCTTCTAAGATATGGAGGTTATCCCTAAGGGAAGCTACAGAGGTTCTGGAAACCCTTGCTTCCAGAGCTATCCTTTTAGACGTCGAGTTCCAGGGGGTGCAGCACTACATCCTTCCGCCCCCTATGGCTGGATTTTTCGAGTTTTCCCTCATGAGGACCGGGGGAGAGATCGATCAGAAATACCTGGCTGAACTCTACTACCAGTATATGAATGTAGAGGAGGATTTTATAAAGGATCTCTTCACCAGGGGAGAGACCCAGCTGGGAAGGGTCTTTGTCCATGAGCCGGTTCTTACCAATGAAAACGCAGTACATGTGCTGGACTATGAAAGAGCCTCCCACGTAATAAAAACTGCTTCCCACAGGGGGATAGGAACCTGCTACTGCAGGCATAAGATGGCTCACATGAATAAGAGCTGTGATGCTCCTTTGGATATCTGTATGACCTTCGGGAATACCGCTGCTTCCCTTATAAAAAACGGATATGCCAGGGAGACCTCCATAGATGAGACCCTGGAAAAGCTTCACCTTGCCTATGAGAGAAACCTGGTGCAGTTTGGTGAAAATGTCCGTAGGGATGTAGCCTTTATATGCAACTGCTGCGGGTGCTGCTGTGAGGCTCTCATAGCCCATAAAAAGTTTGGATTCCTTAATCCTGTGCACACCACAAACTTCATCCCCAGAATAGATTCAGATAAATGCATAGGCTGCGGCAGGTGTGTTGGAGTCTGTCCGGTGGATGCCCTCTCCATGACCTCTGAAGAGGAGAAAAGGACAGCCCTTCTCTCGGAGGAGGCCTGCCTGGGATGCGGAGTCTGCGTAAGAAACTGTCCCACCAAGGCCATTGGCCTCAAGGAAAGGGAGGAAAGGGTTCTTACCCCTGCAACTACAGTACACAGAACTGTGCTCATGGCCATCGAAAGGGGAAAGCTTCAGAATCTCATCTTTGACAACCAGGCCCTCAGGAGCCACAGAGCCATGGCTGCAATCCTCTCTGCCATATTAAAGCTTCCTCCGGTAAAACAGGTCATGGCCTCCAAGCAGATGAAGTCCAGATACCTGGAGACCCTCCTGGATAAGTTTGTAAAGTTTTAAAGGCAACGTAACGTTGCATCCTGATAATCAGTTGGAACACTCATTATTTCTTGAAACTTTTTATAAAATCTATGCTTACCTTAATAAGAAAAGACGGCTCAAGCCGTCTTTTTTGTCCTGCCATCTGCTACTTTCCTACAACCACCGATGTGGTTGTTCTAAACTGCAGTATCTCCCCTGCTCTTATGGCTATGGAACCTGTGTTTGTAAGGACCCCTACACCTGCTCCCACAGCTCCTCCTACCTTCAGTCCCTTGGAACCGCTGGATCCTGTGGCCTTACTTAAAAGTCCTCCCACTGCCGCTGTTTTCCCAGCTGTTTTCACGGTACTTGCTGCCTGGTTGGGTCCCTCAAAACCTATGGCTGTGGTATTTATTCCATAGTTAAACCCGTCAACCTGGATCTCTGTAATAGTAAGGGCCAGCTTGGAGCTTCCTGAAATATTTTCTGCCGACTTGGCGTCTATTACCCTTCCAAATACCTTTGTTCCCACCGGGACTACCTTCCCGTCCTCAAGGGTTATGCCCCCCTGAAGGGCAGCTGTGAATATCTGTCCGTTATAGGCTGAGTTTGAGTCCAAGGTAGTATCCAGCTTCACAAGAAGATCGGTATTCTGAGGAAGAACCGATGCTCCCATGAGTCCCACTGTAAAAACTAAAAATAAACATATAATTAACCTCTTCATAGAAACCTCCTGCTATTTTTTACTCCTGCTATAGTTATATCTTTTTTTTTCTCTCCATCCTCTTTTTTTACTCCCTCCTGCATTTGCTCTGTGTTTTTTTAAAGCTATGATCTCTCTCTAATCTCTATCCTCTTTCCAGGATTAAAATACCAAATTTGAAAGACAAAAGACTTACTTTCCTGGAATAAAAGATGGAATTTTCAGTGTAATTTTATATTTTTTCTGTTGACATCTGTACTACCTCTTTGGTAGTATTACCGTAATAATTTTTTTAAGGGAGGAGAAAGCCATGATGATGAGAACAGCTTGGTGGTGGAAGAAGAGTAAATCAACCAAATTAAATAGCCATCTCAGATCAGGTCCGGCTGCTCTTCTTTAAGTGCATATTTTTATCTAACTATTAAAATTGTAGTTTTAGCAGTCTGTTCTTTTAGAGCAGACTTTTTTATTTAGATTTTATTTTAGAGTTATCGTGGGAACCCGTATCTATTGGGTTCCCTTTTTATTTACAAGGGGGAAGATATGAAGAAAGTATTTTATAGAGATCTCAATACAGAGTTAAAAGCAGAGGAGGCCTACCTGAGACTCACCAGGGGAGAAAAGGGAGTTCTCTTTGAAACAACTGAAACAGATACAGGGTATACCTTTATTTGCTGTGACCCACACGAGAGCATCAGGGGAAACAGTGGAGTCATTGAGAGGATCAGGAAGGTCCTGACTAAAGAGGTTATAGGAGGCAGAGAAAGGCCCTATGTAGGAGGAGCCTATGGAAATATTGCCTACGACACCATAAGAGACTATGAAAAGCTCCCAGAGGAAAATATCAGTGAGCTAGGGGTGGATGACACCTCTATGCTCCTTACAGACAAGGGGATGGTATATGACCACAACACTGGACAGATCTATCTCACCGTTGTGGCTTCCGACGAGGATGAGGCCTCTGAGGCCTTTGACACCATGATAGATAAATTAGCTGAGAAGTATGTGATGGCAGAAGAAGAGGTAGTAAACGGGAGGCACACAGCCTTCCCTTCCAGGGATAAGTTCATAGAAAATGTCCACAGGGCCAAGGAGTATATCAAGGCGGGGGATATCTTCCAGGTAGTTATCTCCCAGAGATTCACCCAGGAGAGCAGCATGAATTCCTTTCATTTCTACAGAAGGTTAAAAACTGTAAACCCCTCCCCCTACATGTTCTTTCTGGACTTTGGGACCCACCAGATTATAGGCAGCTCTCCTGAGAGGATGATAAGCCTTGATGGAGGCAAAATCAAAACAGTTCCCATTGCAGGAACCAGAAGAAGGGGGATTAACCCCGAGGATGATGAGAGACTGGCTAAAGAACTTTTGGCAGATGAGAAGGAGAGGGCTGAGCACAGGATGCTTGTGGATCTTGCAAGGAATGATGTGGGGAGAGTCTCAGTAACCGGAAGTGTAGAGGTCACCGAACTTATGACCCTTAAGAGGTTCTCCCATGTTATGCACCTTGTGAGCCTGGTGGAGGGGGAGTGCTCTCCTGAAGAGGATGCCTACTCGGTCCTCACATCAGCCCTCCCTGCAGGTACCCTTTCCGGGGCTCCCAAGATAAGAGCCATGGAGATCATAGAGGAACTGGAGGATGTAAGAAGGGGCTTCTATGGGGGAGCTGTGGGATACATAAACTACCACGGGGAGATGGACACCTGTATAGCCATAAGGACAGCCCTCCACAGAGAGGGAAGGTATACCTACCAGGCCGGTGCCGGGATCGTAGCTGATTCTGTAGCTGAGTCGGAGTACGTGGAGTGCCTAAACAAGGGGCTTTCCATAAAAAAAGTATTTTCGGAGGTGGAGTAATGATAGTGCTTATAGATAACTATGACTCCTTTACATATAACCTCTTTCACCTGCTAAACAGGAAGGGAAGGAAGATTCTAGTCGTGAGAAATGATGAAGTGAGTGTAAGGGAGATAGAGGAGATGAACCCAGAAGCCATTGTGATCTCTCCCGGCCCCAAAGCCCCCATAGATGCAGGAATATGTATGGAAACAATAGAGAGGTTTCAGGGGAGAGTTCCCATCCTGGGGGTGTGCCTTGGACACCAGTCCATAGGAGAGGTTTTCGGAGGAGAGGTTGTAAGAGCAGGAGAGACTGTCCATGGAAAGACCTCTAAAATAATCCACTCTGAAACAGGGCTCTTCAGGGGAGTAACTCAAAATACCCAGGTAGCCAGATACCACTCACTAATTGTTAGGCGTAATACCCTGCCAGAGGATCTCATGGTTACAGCTGAGACTTCAGAGGGAGAGATAATGGCCCTGAAGCACAGGGAATACCCGATATTTGGATTACAGTTTCATCCAGAGTCTCTCTTTACACCAGAGGGAGGGAAGATGATAGATAATTTCTTTAGGGAGGTAGACAGGTATGGTATATAGAAAGGTTATGAACGGAGAGGTTCTAGCGGGAGGAGAGGTAAGGGAACTCCTCTCTGGACTTCTAAACGGAAGATATACAGATATTCAGATGGGGGCCATCCTCACCGCCCTTTCAGTGAGAGGAGAAACTCCCAGGGAGATAGAGGAGGGGGTCAGGTACCTCAGGGAGATTGCAGAAGCCTCTCCAGAGGGAACGGGAGCCATCGATATCGTGGGAACAGGGGGAGATGGTCTGAACACCATCAATATCTCCACAGCTTCAGCTTTTATAGCTGCAGCTGCAGGAGTCAAGGTGCTGAAGCACGGAAACAGGTCTGTATCCAGCACCTCTGGAAGCTCCGATCTGCTGGAAGCCCTGGGAATCGATCTGAACAATCTAAAGGATAGAGCAGATAGAACCTACAGGGATACCGGTATGACATTTCTCTACGCTCCCCACTACCATCCGTCGCTGAAAGCTGTGGCAGGAGTGAGAAGAGATCTGAGAGTTAAGAGCATCTTCAATCTAATGGGGCCCCTGGCCAATCCATCCTCTCCAGACTATATCCTTCTGGGAGTTTATTCTGAGGAACTTATGGAGGGAATGGCCTCCATACTGAGAGACCTTGGAGTCAAGAGGGGGATGGTGGTGCACGGTGTAGAGGACGGAGCAGATGAAGTATCCATCTGCGGAACTACAAAAGTCATCGAGGTCTCAGGGAATAAGGTGAGAAGGTATAACATCCACCCTGAGGAACTGGGATTAAGGAGGAGAAGGCTGGAGGAGATCCTTGGGGGGGCTCCAAAGGAAAATGCCAAACTTATCAGGGAGGTCCTTGCGGGAAGGGATACCGGTGCTAAAAAGGGCGCCCTGGTTATAAACAGCGCTGCTGCCCTCTACCTCACTGGAAGGACAGAAACCCTTGTAGAGGGAGTAGCCCTTGCAAGGGAGACCATCGAATCGGGAAGGGCTTATTCAAAACTACAGGAGTATGTGGAGGCTGTGAGATGATACTGGACAGGATTATAGAAGATAAAAGAAGAAGGCTGGAGGAACTTCAGCTGAATATAGATGAGCTTAGGAAGATGTGTGGGACTGCTCCTCCTCCAAAGGATTTCTACCCTGTCCTTAAGAGAAAGGGAATATCCATTATAGGTGAGATAAAGAGGGCTTCCCCATCCAAGGGAATCATCCGGGAGAACTTCCCCCATGTGGAGCTGGCAAGGGAGTATGAGGGAGCTGTAGAGGCTGTTTCAGTTCTTACCGAGGAGGATCACTTTAAGGGAAGCATGGATTATCTTGAGGAGATCGCCTGGGAGGCAGACACTCCTCTTCTGTGTAAGGATTTCATCTTCACAAGGGAGCAGGTGTATCTTGCCAGGTCTAAAGGGGCTTCCTCCATACTTCTCATTGTAAGGATACTGGAGGTAGAACTGCTAAAGGATCTCCTGACCTGTGCCAGATCCCTGGGGATGGAGCCCCTTGTGGAAACCCATACAGAGGAGGAGGTTAAGATAGCCCTTGAGGCAGGAGCAAGGATAATAGGTATCAACAACAGGGACCTCTCCGACTTTACAGTGGATATAGGGAAAAGCATCGAGCTTTCAAAGGGTATCCCAGAGGATGTAGTCGTTGTAGCTGAAAGCGGAATAAAAAGCAGATCAGATGTGGCACTCCTTGAGAAAGAAGGGATAGATGCCATCCTCGTGGGAGAGACCCTCATGAGAAGCAGAAATTTAGTAAGTACTGCCAGGGAACTAAGGGGAGAAACTACCAAAGTAAAGATATGCGGTATCAAAAGCTCCCAGGAGGTGGAGATCCTCAACAGATGCAAGCCCCACTATACCGGCTTCGTCTTTGCCTCATCTAAGAGGCAGGTGGACAGGGAGACAGCCAAAATACTGAGAGAGGAGCTACACCCAAGCATAAAGGCCGTTGGGGTCTTTGTGGATGAAGGATATGAGGAGATTTTAAACACTGCTAGATACTGCAGGTTGGATGTGGTACAGCTCCACGGAAGGGAGGATACAACTCTCTGCAGAAGACTGAGAGAAACCGGAGAGTTCAAGGTATGGAAGGCTCTTCCCGGGGAGACTATCTCCGATTATATTATCGGAAACTACTCCCAGGTCACAGACTCCCTTCTCTTTGACTCCCTCTCCCCAGGGGGAGGAAAGACCTTTCACTGGGAGAGGGTAAGGGATGTCCACGGGGATATTATCCTGGCCGGAGGACTAGCTCCATATAATGTGGGAGAGGCTGTCAAAAAGGTAAGGCCCTCCATTGTAGATGTCAGTTCCGGGGTAGAGGGAAGGGACGGAAAGGATTATTTAAAAATTTTAAGGTTTATAGAGGAGGTTAGGAGATATGGCTAAGTTTGGTGATTTTGGAGGTCAGTTTGTACCGGAGACCCTTATGAACCCATTGAGGGAGCTGGAAGGTGCATACAACAGATACAAGAATGACAGTGAGTTCAAGAAGGAGCTGAACTCCTACCTGAAGGAGTATGTTGGAAGGGAGACACCCCTCTACTTTGCTAAGTCCCTCACAGAGAGGTTAGGGGGAGCAAGGATATACCTGAAGAGGGAGGATCTCAACCACACTGGAGCTCATAAGATAAACAATGTTATGGGACAGCTTCTACTAGCTAAGAGGATGGGAAAGAAGAAGGTTATTGCTGAGACGGGAGCCGGCCAGCACGGAGTGGCTACAGCTACTGGAGCAGCCCTTTTGGGGATGGAGTGCGAGGTATTCATGGGGCAGGAGGATACCGAGAGGCAGAGAATGAATGTGATAAGGATGAAGCTCCTGGGAGCTAAGGTTACCCCGGTTACCTCGGGAACCGCGACCCTCAAGGATGCCACCAATGAGGCTATCAGAGAGTGGGTTGCAAGGGTGGAGGACACCTTCTATGTTATAGGTTCCGTTGTAGGGCCCCATCCATACCCTACAATGGTGAGAGATTTTCAGAAGATTATCGGGGAGGAAGCCAGAAAACAGATCCTGGAAAAGGAAGGTAAGCTTCCAAATGCCATCATTGCACCAGTAGGTGGAGGATCCAATGCCATGGGAATCTTCTATCCCTTTGTGGAGGATGAGGAAGTTCGACTCATAGGGGTTGAGGCTGCCGGAGAGGGAGTGGATACAGATAAACACGCTGCCACTATTACCAGGGGAGCTGAGGGGATCATCCACGGTATGAGAACCTATCTCCTCCAAGACGATATGGGGAATATAACACCTGCCCACTCTATCTCAGCTGGACTGGACTATCCGGGAGTAGGACCGGAGCATGCCCACCTCCATAAGAGCAGGAGGGGGGAGTACCTTGCAATTACAGACGAGGAGGCCCTTGAGGGGTTCCAGCTCCTTTCAAGGTGTGAGGGGATTATCCCTGCCCTGGAAAGTGCCCATGCTGTGGCCCAGGCAGCAAAAACAGCTTCTCAGATGAAAAAGGATGAGATAGTGATCATAAACCTTTCTGGAAGGGGAGATAAGGATATACACACTGTGGCTAGGTATATAGAAGATAGCTCGAAGAAGGAGGAGAGGTAGATGAAGGCAGATGGAATGAGAGACAGAATAGAGGAGAGGCTGGGAGGCAAGAAGAATCTATTTATAGGTTACATCACCGGGGGCGACCCCACCCTCAACCATACAGAGGAGATAGTCTATGCCATGGAGAGGGGAGGGGCTGACCTTATTGAGATAGGTGTCCCCTACTCCGATCCCCTGGCTGACGGCCCCACTATCCAGAGGGCTGCTGGAAGAGCCCTTAAGGAGGGTTTTTCCCAGGAAAAACTATTTGATTCGGTGGTTAGTATAAGGAAAAACACCGATATCCCACTTGTTTTTCTTGTCTACTACAACACAATCCACACCTATGGAGTTGAGGACTTCGCAAAGAAGTGCAGAGAGGTAGGAATCGATGCCCTCATCGTACCAGATCTTCCCCTGGAGGAGAGTAAGGATTTTCCCCAGGAAGTCGTTCCACTCATCCCCCTGGTAGCCCTTAACTCCAAGGAGAGGGTAGAGGATATAGTCAGAGACAGATCCGGATTTGTGTACTGCATCTCCTCCTTTGGAGTAACTGGCAGCAGAAGCTCCATATCGCACAAGACAAGGGAGCTTGTTGAAAGAGTTAAATCCCACACAGACCTTCCAGTAGCTGTAGGCTTTGGAATCTCCACCAAGGAGATGGTGAATGAGGTCCATGAGTATGCCGACGCTGCCATTGTTGGAAGTTCCATTGTGAGGATGGTAGAGGAAACCAAGGGAGATCCTGAGAGGGTAGAAGCCTTCGTCAGAGCACTTACAGGAAGAGGTTAAAGCTCTTCAAACTTTCTATTTCAACTATTAAAAAAGGCAGCCATTAGGCTGCCTTTTGATTATCTATAGGGAGATAAAATATCCATATCTCTTTAAGATATCCACTACCTTTTCCTTATTTTCTTCCCTCAAAAGGATATAGAATCCCTCTGCTTTGAGTATAAGGCCCTTAAGCTCCTCGCTCTTTCCGATTATGTTGATAAGCTCCCTGTCGTGACTCAACTGAAGTACAACTATATCATCTGCTTTACTTATTGACTTGGCCTTACTCTGAAGCTCACTAAAGAAATCTTCCCAGTACTCTGGAAGAGGAGTTCCAACAATCTTTCTGAACTCAACTATCTTCTCCTCTAGCTTCTCCAGCTCCTCTACATCCTTTAGGAATACCTCCCTGGTAAACTTAAACTTATTGGGACCTATTCTGGTAGCCATCCTCTCAAGAAGCATGGACTTTATAGGAGCTTCCCCTATTATACTGAGAATAAGTCTGTCCTCATCCAGGTATATCTCAGCCTCCTCCTTGTCATCTCCGAAGTCATAGGTGTCCACTCTTCCCAGGATATACTTCCCAAGATCTGTAAGAGCCACATACTTCAGCCCGTCATACTTGCTCAGGTATCCGTTTTTCAGGTAAAGACCCTCGCTGGCACAAGGAGTATCATAGTAAACCTCTATCACTCCAAGGGTTCCCAGAAGGAAGAGGATGGACTTTACAAAGGGTTCCGTTATATATCCATAGTAGGAGTCGTAGTTTCCGATCCTGGTTCTTCCGTAGTTAGCCTCATTTATATAGATGTAGTCATATACATCCTGAGGGTTTATTATCTCCAAAAATTCATCTCTGTATACAAGGTACTTGATTATATTGTCAACACTTACCATTCCCTCATCTGGGAGTTCCAGAAGCATCCTTTTTATACTCTCGAGACACCTCTTTATATTTTCACCGTTCTTCCAGATGTTTCTCAAGCCCTTTAGGTAGTTCAGGTAGAGGCTTGTATAGTGGTAGCCGTCATCCTTTATGAGCTCTCCGCTAAGAAGCTTATTCACCGTATCCTTATAGTTATCCAGCCTAAAGGTTTCCGGAATCAGATACTCCTCCTTTATAAGAAAGAAGAAGAGTCCCAGGGTCTCTGTTTTTAGGTAATCTAGGTCCTTACTGTCCTTGTAGTACTCATCTATACTGCAGTACTTATACATATTTCTCTTGGATTCCTTCAGTATCTTATTACTAGAGGAGAGGGAGAGGTTACCCTGACTATAGAAGTTGTAGTAGAGAGGAAACTTCTCCACTACCTCCCTTTCATTGTTCTTGCTGTAGGTGTAGCTCTTCCCCCTGTTGACATTTATATTGTACTCCTTAGGTTTAGGAAGAAGCTTTCTCAGCATCCTTACTATATCGTTGTGAAGGTGAAGGTACCCCTCCTTCTTGCCGTTTTCTCCCAGCTTAAAGAAGAGGTATTCATCCTTTAGTCCCCTGTAAACATTGTATCCTTCCTCCTTGGAAAGATACTCCTCCCTGTCTGTAATATTGTATCTTCCATCCCAGGCCAGATGAACAAAAATCTTTCTTACCTCCTCTGGAAGAGTTTCAAATATCGTATTGAAGACCTCCTCCTTGGAAAACATCTGCTCCATCAGATCTAAAAATGTTTGTTTATTTGAGTTTTCAGATATTAGGGAAACCTCAAACAACCCGAGATTGCTCCCTATATACCCCTCTGCAATCCAGTCTAAAAAATATCTATTATATAGTTTAAACAAGGTCTCCCTGGAGTAAAACATATCCAGGGCTTCTCTAAATCTTTCCTTACTAATAGCCATTATTCTCTCCTATCCCAGAATGTTTCTTCCATTTCTGATCTTTTTTACTCCCCTAGGATATACTCTATATCCTTCTCACTTAGTGTCTTAACTGTTGCACTGTCACTGGATATGAGGTTATCAAAGAGTCTGCTCTTCTCCTCTTGCAGCTTCAATATCTTCTCCTCTATAGTCCCCTTGGTAATCATCTTATAGGAGAACACCGTTCTGTCCTGACCCATCCTGTGGGATCTGTCCACAGCCTGATCCTCCGCTGTCTTATTCCACCAAGGATCATAGATGAATATCGTGTCTGCTGCTGTAAGGTTTAATCCAACTCCCCCTGTTTTTAGGGTCATTACAAAGACCTTGCACTTCTTATCGTTCTGGAACTTCTCCACCAGTGCCTGTCTGTCCTTGGTTCCTCCAGTCATGGATATGTGCTTTATTCCCTCCTTGGTCAGGTCCTCACATATATTATCTATGGACTTTATGAAGTTGGTAAACACCAGTATCTTATGACCGTTATCCACGGCGTCCTTTATCTGCTCTATAAGCACCTCTCTCTTTACAGAGGAGACCATGTCACTACTCTTCATCTCTGGACAGCTAGCTATCTGTCTCAGTTCATTCAGCGCCTGAAGGATGAAGATCTGGCTTCTTCCTATTCCATGCTCCTTTATCTGGTTGTGGATAAGGTCGTAGTAGAACATTCTTCTCTCATCGTAGAGCTTCTTCTGCTTCTCATTCATCTCCAGGAAGAGGGTCTTCTCTATCTTATCTGGCAGATCCTTAAGTACCTCTTTCTTGGTTCTTCTCAGGATAAATGGATAGATCTTCTTCTTCAGCTCCTCTATTACCTCCTGGTCGTTGTCCCTCTGGATTGGATTGGCATAGAAGGTATTAAACTCATCTATTCCTCCAAACATGGTAGGGTTTAGGAACCTGAAGAGGGAGTAGAGTTCCCCAAGGTTGTTCTCTACAGGAGTTCCCGAAAGGGCAATCCTGTTTCTGGAGTTCAGGAGCATCACTGCCTTGGTTGTCTGGGAGTTAACATTTTTTATGTTTTGAGATTCATCCAGGATAACCATCTCAAACTCTATATCCTTCAGAAGCTTTATGTCATTTCTTACCGTTCCATAGGTTGTAAGAACAACGTCTGCTCCCTCTATCTCATTTATGTCCCTATTGTTTCCATAGTAGATCTTTACATTCAGGTTGGGACTGAACTTCTTTATCTCATTGTCCCAGTTATACACCAGACTTTTTGGCATGGCCACAAGACTTGGAAGTTTGCTGGTGCTGTGAACCTTTGAAAGGATGGCTATAGCCTGGAGGGTCTTCCCCAGTCCCATGTCATCTGCCAGACATCCCCCCAGCTTGTTTTCCAGAAGGTAGCTCAGCCACCTGTAACCATAGTCCTGATACTCTCTAAGAGTTGCCTTTACTGGAGGCTTCTCTCCCTCATAGATTGCCAGGTCGTTAAGCCCTCTGAAGACCTCCTTACTCTTGTTCATCTCTCCAAGAAGAACTTTGTCATCTATAAGGTCCTCCACCAGGGGAAGGTCAAAGAAGGACACCTTGGCTTTGTCATCCTTCTTCTTAAAGAGTCTTTCCAGCTTCTCTATATACTTTTTATTTATAAGGGCATTGGTCCCGTCACTTAGAACTATATAGGAGTCCTTCTTATAGGATGCCAGTACGTCAAAGATGGAGAACTTCTCCCCGTCTATATCAAGCTCCACATCTCCCTCTAGGAAATCTATTGAGTGCTGGAGGTTGGTTACAAGCTTAGGCTTTACAGTTCTTATCTTATACTTTTTAAGCTTATCCGTTCCTACTATCTTATACTTACCTACCATCTGAAGTAGTTCCTTGGTAATAAACTCCTTGGCAAGCTTCTCTTGAAGGATGATAAGGTTTCCGTCTAGGTAGTACCCCTCACGGAGCTTAAGACGCCTCTGGAGCTTAATAAGAAGTTTCACTACTTCCTCTATGGCCTGGCCAATCTTGTGAAGGTTTACATCGCATATGGATACCTTGTTCTCCATATCATTTACTATGGCCGCTCTGTTTATATCATACTCCGATAAAAACTCGTAGCTCAGTGTAGATAGGGTGAGGCCTATATTTAGATAGAGGCTGTTGTCCCTGGATATCTTTTCTATTATTATCTGGGGTTTCAGCTCCCTCTCCTCATCAAAAACTACCCTGTAATCCCTGTAGTCTATCTCCAGGTTCAGGAAGTAGGACAGAGATACTGTCAGGAAACTCTCAAGCTCCTCCCTTGGAAATTCAGAGTTCAGATCCCCTGCTTCCATATAGCTTTCCCCGATATTTTTTATTCTGTATATCTTGGTGTCACACAGGACTATTCCGTCATTTAAAAACTTATACTCGTGAGACTTCCCCTCTAGTAATAAGCTGGAACTCAGCTTTTTACCCTCTTCATCTGTCTCCTCTATCTTCAGTGTAAGGGTTTTCTCCTCTGAATCGACAAATTCAATTATCTCCATCTTTTCATTTACAAGATACTTGCTGTGTTTTAAAAGCTCAAGGAGGTGAAAGTTGGTGTCCAAGTAGATCCTGTCTGGAACATTATCCCACGAGATGGAAAACAGGTTACCCTCTCTTATGTGCTCTATACACTTTAATACTTCCCTTGTATTGACATCCTGCTGGCTGGCCACTACCTCATACTGCTCCTGACCCTTGGAATCCACCACTTCTACATAGGCTCCACGATCATCAAAGGCAAGCTTGAAGTAAACCTCTTCAGTCTTCAGAACATCCTTCTTCTTTCCTATATTCTTCTTCAACTTGTCAAACATAAGACTCCCTTTCCATAAATTTTGCTAGAATATATTATATCAAAAAATACATATTTTTACAAATGAACAAAGGAGTTCAGGACAATAAAAAAACCCCTGTTTTATTCAAACGAGGGGTTTTTCAGATATCCTTTAATATCTAAAATCTCTTTTCATAAATTCCAGGGCTGTTTCTTCTATGTTACCCTTTCCCTCCTTAATGTCAAGGGGAATAAGAGTTGCATAGTAGTCGATGAGGGAGTAGTTTTCCCATATTCCCTTTACGTACTTGAGCACCCTTTTGGTATTATAATTTACAATTACTTCTTTTCTCTGGGACAGGATCTCCAGGTCCCTTTGAAGGATATCAACTACCCAGTTAACCTTAGGATCCCTCTCCATGGTGGAGATAAGGCTCTCTCTCAGGTTATGGATGGTTTTAAAGCTGTCGGTTCCGTGGTATCTCTCCACAACCCTGTAGAAATCCTCTACCTGCTTTTCTCCCTGTGATTTAGTGGGTGCATAGTAGATGAGGAGCTTCTTTATGTCCCTGAACATATCTCCCCTGTTTACCTTAAGGTTAAATGCTCCTCCTATGAAGGTGGTGTAGGACCCCTCGCTGAGATACCTTCTTTCAAAATCAATCAGCCTCATCTCCCCCCCATACCTGAGGTAGTATAGGTATCTGTGGCTGATATTCAGGTAATCCTCCCTCTTTTTTTCATCGCTTCTCCTGTTTTCCAGTATGGAGAGGATGGGAAGGTATACGTCCAGCATATAGTTAAAAACTATCTCCTTGGGAGCAAGGATCTCCTTCTCCCTCTTCCTGTACTCCCTGGAGTACCTCACAATATCCTCTATTATATCCTGATCCTCGTCAAAGAGGGGCTTTTCCCCAAGAACCTGACTCTTTTCCAGGAAGATCTCGTAGTACTGGGCATATACCTCGGTAAACCAGAGGTCTATCCCCTCTCTGAAGCTTTCTATATCATTCAGGTACCTGTAGAGCTCTATCTCGCCTATTATATGGTTCTCCCTGGAAAACTTGCGGCTGCTGAACTCCCTCAGGATTGCAAACTTCTCCTGGTAGTGGGGTTTATAAAATATCTTCTTGTCAAAATCATAGAGGTTTCTGAAGGTGGTTATAAAGTTCCTGTCCAACTTAAAGGTGGTATATACCCTCTCCCCAGACTGTACCTTCATGTAATTGATGAAGTCTATGAGAGAAAATGTGTAGCCCACATTATACTTTCTGTATTCCGACAGGTAGTACTTGTGATCCAGGTAGCTCAGGAAGAGATCCCCTCCCTTCCTGGAGGGAGTTAGTAGGTTGTTGCTGGCAATTATCTCCCTTACGGGACGATAGAGTCTTTCATACCACTCTCTCGCCGCCTCAGCGTAACTTCCCTGGTCCGTTCTGGAGTCATTTTTAAAATCCCAGATATTCCTCTTTAGCCTCTCATAGCTCCCTGCACTGGTCACCACTATCCCCTCGAGTCCTGTTTCCTTCTCAAAAGCAAACCTCTCTCGGTAGATGACATCCTCCTCGCTATCTCCCGTGGGGAAGAACTCCGTCACCTCTGCCTCTATAAACTTATAGTTCATAAACTTGGCTACAGATATCCTGTGGTTCCCGTCATATACAAAGTATTCATCCCTTATCTTATAGAGATTTACCGGAGGAAGGTTTGCATCTCCCATGACCTCCTTGTATATCCTGCACCACCTGTCCTCTATTATAGAGTTGGTGGGAATAAAATCCCTGTCGAAGTCTCCATATTTTTCAACACTTCCCACAATCTCATCCAGGAGAACATTTTTTATCCCCAGAAAACTATTGTTGTAGGCCCTGCTCTCCCTCTGGATATCCTTAAATCTCTTCAGTTCCTGTACATTTAGGGAGAAGCCAAAAAGCCCCCTCTTTCTGAGAAAGCTTTTATAGGCCTCCCTAGCCCTTTCATCTGTTAAATACACCTGTCCATCACCTCTCTTTTTTCAGGTGGACTACCTTATATCCAAAAGCATTTATTATTCTGGTATCCCTATAGACCGATTCCTGCACTTGATGGTGATCTTTAAGGTGTATGTGTCCGTGGAGCCACAGCTTGGGTCTCAGGAAATCCAGTGCCCTCTTAAAGCACTGAAATCCTCTGTGCACCTCATGTTTTCCCTCATGAAATCCCGCTACCGGGGCATGACTCACTACAATATCTGGCTTTCTCAAGAGCAGTTTGGAGCAGGCCCTCCACACCTGAACCTTCATCTGAGCTTCGGTGTACTGGTGTTCTCCTCCTGTATAAATCCTGGAGCCGTCAAATCCCACTATCATCAGGCCCTTTACCTTGGCTATCCCTCCCCCATCTACATTGGTGCAGAAGGATATATCGTGATCCGGGCCATACACATGATTTCCATTTACATAAACCAGGGGTTTATTCAGAGTGGTAACCAGGTAGTCCAGGTAGTGGTTGGACAGGTCTCCACAGGATATTATGAGATCCACGTCCTTAAACATGGTTTTTACCTTTTCCTCTGGGTATTTGATAAGAGTTTCCTCATCACTTACGACTAATAATTTATAGTCTGGTCCGTGATGACCTTTATTTTTCAAGCTATATTAATCCTCATCCAGGTGATATCCCATTTCCTTTAGGAATGGTTTCTTCTTTCTCCACTTTTCCTTTACCTTTACCCAAAGGTTCATATATATCTTCTTACCTAGTATTTCTTCTATATCTCTTCTTGCCTCTATCCCCACTTCCTTAAGGACCTTACCGTTCTGGCCGATAACGATCCCCTTCTGGGATGATCTCTCCACATAGATATTTATATCATATCTGTCCTTACCATTTGGTCTTCTAACTACATCCACGATCTCCACTGCTATAGAGTGAGGTATCTCATCCCTTGTCTTGTGAAGGAGCTTCTCCCTTACAGTTTCAGTTATTATCTTGTACATAGGCATATCTGTGTACATATCCTCTGGATAGTACATCATACCCTCCTCAAGGTATGGGTCCAGTGCTGTAAGTAGCTTTGGAAGTCCCAGGGCATACTCTGCAGAAAGCTCTACCACACCGTCAAACTTACCTAACTTCTCCTCTATCTCCGCTCTCTTAGCCTCCATAGCCTCGTCACTCATCTTGTCGATCTTGTTTATTACAAGAACTCTCGGAGTGTTTCTAGCTTCCTCAATCCTTTCCATTACAAACTGGTCCCCTGTACTGATCTCCTGACTTCCGTCTAGTACAAATAGGATAACCTCTACCTCCTTAAGGGTCTGGATAGCCACGCTTGTCATGTGCTCTCCTAAAAGGTGCTTTGGTTTGTGGATTCCCGGAGTATCTATAAAGATATACTGGTTTCCTCCGTGGTTTAATATTCCCTTTATGGAATCCCTTGTAGTTCCAGCCTTATCCGAAACGATGGCTACCTTCTCGCTCACAAGCTTATTTGTAAGGGTTGATTTCCCTACATTTGGTCTTCCTACTACTGCTATAAATCCTGCTTTCATCTCTTCTCCTTCTTAATCGTCACCTATACCTATCTTCATATAGATCTCTCTCAATTTATCAAAATTCCTGGTCATATAGACCCCTGTTCCCTCGAGGCTCTCATAGTGAAGCTTTTCCTTCAGCTCCTCTATTCCCTCCCCTACATACTTTTTTGCCAGGGTGTTTCTAAGCATATTGGGATAGACCTTTCTCTCTATTCCCGCTTTCTGTCCATACACCTTAAACCTGGCACCAAAGTTCTGCCTGGTGATGCCGTAGAAGAGCATATCGCTCTCCTCGGTGATAGACTCTGTAAAGTCCCTCAGTTCCTCCCCCAGGGTATCACTTATCTCTATAAAGTGAAGGTTTCCATTCTTAATGTATTTTATCCTTTTGTAGGAGTTTTCCTTCAACTCCGATTTTCTTATATCCAGTACGTCGGATATGAGAAGTCCTGTTTCCAGGAGGACCTTTATAAGGAGCTTGTCCCTGTATCCCTTGGGCTTACTTCCGCACTGGTCCATTATCCTTCTTACCTCTTCCCATTCAAGGGTCTCCGGGATCTTTACTGTGGGTTTTACCGGATCCAGGTTCTCCATGGGAAGCTTATCCACAAGCTCCAGCTTGTATAGGTATTTATAGAAGGCTCTCAGGGACACCAGCTTTCTGTAGACACTATTTTCTGAGTACTCCTCCCTGAGGTTTTCAAGGTAGGCCAGAACATCCCTCTCACTTACCTGCTCATACTCCTTTCCCATAAGGAAGTGGGTAAAGTCCTCCAGGTCCTTCCTGTAGGCCTCCATACTTACCTGGGAGAAGTTTTTCTTCTCCCTTGCATATGTTAAAAACTCTTTCAATAACTCCCTCATAACTCTACTCCTCTTCTAGAAGCTCTCTGGCATGCTCCACTACAGCCTCACTGAGGTTTTCCCCGGCTAGCATTCTGGCTATCTCCATAACCCTCTCCTCTGGATCAAGTCCTCTTACTGTAGTTACAGTTCTCTCATCTATATTCTGCTTCTCTATGTAGAACTGTTGGTGTGCCTTGGATGCTATAGCCGGCGAGTGGGTGATGCACACAACCTGGGAGTTCCTACCGATGTCCTTCAGCTTGCTGGCTATCTTTCTTACTGTTTCTCCCCCTACCCCTGTATCTATCTCATCGAAGATAAGGATGGGAACATTGTCAACACTTGAGAAGATTGATTTCAGGGCAAGCATTATCCTGCTTACCTCTCCTCCAGAAGCTATCTTGGAAAGGGGTTTTAGCCCCTGGCCAGCATTGGTAGAGATAAGGAACTCAACTGCGTCGGCACCGCTTCTTCCCATGCTCTTTGTAGGTTCAATGGCCACCTTAAACCTGGCATCCTTCATATTCAGGAACTTAAGCTCCCCTCCAAGGTTGGCCTCTATCTCATCCGCCTTCTCCTGACGATAGGTTCTCAGCTCCTCAGCATACTCCCAGTAGGAGGTATGAAGCTCCTCCTTCCTCTTTAGGAGTTTCTTTATCTCAAAGTTCCCCTCATCCAGGGTATCCAGCTTACCCTGGATATCATCCCTGTAGTCCAGGATCTCATCGATGGTAAATCCATACTTCTTCTTCAGGTTGTTTATCTTATCCAGCCTGTCCACTACCTCATTGAGTCTAAACTCATCTATATCGATATCTGAATCTATATTCTCGATGTTGTATATGGTGTCCTCCAGCTCATAGTAGACCTTTTCCAGTCTGTCCAGGACCTCCTCAAACTCACTTCCATACTTGGCCACAGACTCCAGGCACCTCTTGGAGTTATAGATGAATGAAAGGGCGTTGACCTCTCCCAGCTTGAGAAGCCCCTGGGATTCAGCTAGGTTTTCCTTTATCTTCCCTGCATTGAAGAGCTTTTTATACTCCTCCTCCAGGTCATCCTCCTCCCCCCTCACAAGTTCCACGGAATTTATCTCCTGGATCTGAAACTCATAGAACTCCTTCTTCTCCTGGAGCTCCTTCTTCATATCCTCTATCTCCTTTATCTGCCTGTCTATCTTGTTGTGCTCATCCAGGGTAACCTCCAGGTTCCTTCTTACCTCCTCAGCTTCCTCCTTCAAAAACTTGTCCAGAAGCTTTATATGGTTCCCCTTGTTTAATAGCATCTGGTGTGAGTGCTGTCCCACAAGATCCACAAGGGTTCCCATTACCTCACGGAGACTGGATAGAGGTATCCTTCTGCCGTTTATAAAGGCCTTTCCACGGCCATTCCTATCCAGCTGTCTTCTGACGATTATCTCCTCGCCCTCTTCCACCTCTATACCCATCTCACGGAGCTCATAGATCTGATCCTCACTGGCTTCAAAGATACCCTCAGCCATTAGGTGCTCCGCTCCGTCTCTGAGCATCTCAATGCTCGCCTTCTCCCCGATAAGAAGGTTTATACCGCTTAAAATTATAGATTTTCCTGCTCCCGTTTCACCTGTTAGAGTTATCAGTCCCTCTTCAAACTCCAGCTCCAGCTTCTCTATTATTGCCAGGTTTTCTATTCTCAATTCCCTTAACATAACCCGTCTCCCCACTTTAACTTTTCTCTTAATACACCATAGTAGTTTCTGCTCTCTGGGATTACCAGTCTCAGAGCTTTATCTGAATACTTTATCTTAACCCTGTCTCCATGCCCTATCTTCAGTGCCTTGTCCCCATCGATGGCTATATATCCGCACCTGTCCTCATCCTCTATCTCCAGGGTCAGCTCCTCGTTCCCGTCTATAACTATGGGTCTGGTGCTGAGGTTATGAGGGGCTATAGGTGTCAGCACCATGGCATTCAGTGTAGGTTTCAGTATAGGTCCCCCTGCTGACAGGGAGTAGGCTGTGGACCCTGTAGGAGTTGCCACTATTATTCCGTCTGCCCTGTAGGTATTTACATATCCGTGGTTTGATTCCACCCCTACCCTTATGAGTTTACTCAGGGTCCCCCCCTTGGATATTACCACCTCATTCAGGCCGTAGCACCTTACTCCCCTTACATCTACCTGAAGAAATCTTCTCTCCTCCAGACTGTAGTTTCCTGCAAGGACACTGGCATAGGTATCAAAGGCCTCCTCTCTCTTTATCTCAGTGAGAAAACCCAAGCTCCCCATATTTACAGCCACTATAAATATCCTGTCATTTCTCAGAAGCTCCTTGACTGCCCTGAGGAGGGTTCCGTCCCCTCCGATTATCACAGCCATATCTGAATCATGGGCTTCCTCCCTTCCGCAGGTGTCATATCCCCTCTGTCTGAAGTACTCCACACTCTCATTGTAGAAGGAAAGCGCCTCGGTCTTACTTTCATTGTATATGATGCATATCTTTTTCATAATTTATCTATCCTGCCTCCCGACATCTAGAACATACTTACTGGATTTATAGGATTTAAGTTGAATCTGAGCTCATAGTATAGATCAGGTACGCCGTCTATGGATAATCCCAGGATTCCCAGCTTATCTGCCTGCTTTACATCCTCTCCCACCTTTACATCCACTGAGATGAGGTTTCCGTATATTCCAATCATATTATATCCATAGTCCACCATAACTACCTGACCCAGTCCCTGGAACTTTCCGGCATAGATTACCTTTCCTCCAGCTGCTCCCCTTACTATCCTTCCCAGGGCAGCCCTTATCTCTATACCGCTGCTTTTTACATTTCCCTTTTTAACCTTCCCAAAGGTTGTGGTATAGCTTCCAGATACAGGTTTTCTTAATTTACCTACCCGGCTCTTGGCAGTTGACATATCCACATTCTTTACAGATCTTGCTCTCTCCCTGATTATCTTCTCAATCTGAGCCTCTATCCTCTTCTTCTCGCTCTGAAGAGTGGAGATCTTGGTAGTGTGCTGCTTCTTCTCAGCTTCCAGCTGCTTGATAAGCCTGGAGAGCTCCTTCTTGTTCTGCTGGTTTTGCTGCTCCTTCCTTACAAGCTTGGTCTTCAGGCTGCTCAGCTGCCTCCTGTCCCTTTCTATATCTATCCTTCTTATATCCAGATCCTTCTGGACAGACCTTATCTGCTCCATCCTCTCAAGGTCGCTGTAGAGGAGTTCCTTAAACTTTCTCTTATCCATGGAAAAGTCCATGGTTTCATCCTTGTGCTTCTGGGATCTGTTCCATGCTGCCAGCTTGGCATTGTACTCCTCCAGCTTCACCTCTTCCTCCCTTGAGCTGAACCTCAGACTTCTCTCACTGTAGTCCACCCTTCTGGAGAGGGTGGTTATCTGTCCTGTGAGCTCCTCTATCTCCCTTTCAACCTTTACTATCTCTCCCTCGAGCTTTACTATCCTGTCCTCTGTTTTCCCCTTCTCTACCTCTATATTGCTTATCCTCTGGGTGCTTGCTTCGATTCCACGGTTGATGCTCTCCACCTTTTGCTTCATCTCATCCAGGGAATCTCCAAGGGCCACAGTAGAAAATATCAATAATCCCGCTGCTACTCTTTTCATACCTACTCACCACTTACCCTGTACAGGCTACGGGAGAGCAGTGGGAAGATTACAGTTGTTACAGCAGTTACCACAACAGCTACCACAAGGACCTCCTCGGTACTTGCAAGAACTCCTCCCTTCTCTATTCCGATAAAGCTCTTTCTGAAGAGTTCATAGATATTTAAAAATATCAGAGTTCCAATGGCTGAAGCACTTACAAAGATGCAGTCACTTATCATGTAGTAGGGCTTAAGAGCCGCCTTCTGAGATTCTCCTATGAAGATCTTAGAGGTAATATCCCTGTTGTTGTAGAGTATATTGCTGTGAAATAAGCTGAATATTATAAAGATCAGCGGTAGGAATCCACCTGCAAGGAAGGAGAGGAATATCCCACGGTTTTTTTCTATTCTGTTATTCAGTCTCTGGAGCTGCTGCTCATCCACATAGACCTCCTTTATGAGGTCCTCCTTATCCAGCTGCTGCTGAAGGGATTCCAGGCTCTTCTCTCCGTCAAAGGTTACAAGGAAGTTGTTGGAGAGGGGGTTGTTCCCCCTGGGAACCCTTATACCCAGCTGATTTTCCAGGTCTCTCAGGGCCACCTCTCTGGACTCATACTTCAGGGATCTTACCTCTGGCATCTCTAAAAGCCTTCCTTCAAACTCATTTAGCTGCTCCTCTGTGGGATCTCCCTTAAAGTAGATGCTAAGCTTATAGTTATCCCTTAGATTTTCATTGTTTTTATATATGTTTACCAGCACTGCACTGGCAGTATTAAGTACTATAAAAGCTGCAATAAGGGTAAAAAGGTTCATCCTGTATCCCTTTATTCCCTTGGCAATTATGTCGTTGAGTTCTCCAAAAAAAACTTTTACCTTTTTTAACATTATAGTGCTCCTTCAATTATATTCTTCATCTGTCTCTTTGCAGCAAAGTCCCTGTCACATGTCAAGTAGAGTACTCCGGTTCCGCTTTTGCTAAGCTCCTTCAAAAAATCAAATACCCTCCTCCAGATCTCCTCCTTGGTTGACAGGTGGATGTCATCCAGGATAAGGTATTTAGGTTCTGTGGTCATAGCCCTTGCTACCCCCAGGATCACCTTCTCATCGTGGGAGAGTTCCTCTATCTCACTGTGTTTTCTGTGCTGGATACCAAAAAAATCAAGGGTATCATCTATTATCTTTTCAGCATCTTGGCTACTGTATCCCCTGATCTTCAGGTAGTAATCCAAGTTCTCATATACGTTTTTATAGGTAATAAATTTATAGTCGTTGTAGACGATTCCAAACTCCTTAAGTTTTGCTCTGTAAACTCTGTCTCTGCACCTTACTATGCTCTCCTTGCCTATGAGGACATCCCCCTTGGTCGGAGATATCTTAGTCAATATTTGTAAAAATAAATTCTTTTCCTCTTCACTTTTACACGGAAGACAGTGAAAAGCATCTTCCCTCAGGACAAAATTCAAACTATTATTTCCATATAAATTTACATTTACAACTCTAACCAAAACTCCCCCTCTCCTTTCTGTTTTCTATAAAGTATTATAACAGATATTACACTAATAAAAAAGAGTAGAGGAGCTCCTCTACTCTAATCTATATAATTTAAGTATTTTTAAAGGTTTTCCTTGATTACAGAGATAATCTTCTCTGCAGTGAGCTCATACTTCTTTAGAAGCTCGTCTCCCTTTCCACTCTGACCGAACTCATCGTAGATTCCGATCTTCTTAACTAGAGTAGGGTGAGTCTCCCCTAGGAACTCAGATACTGCCGATCCAAGACCACCGATTACCGAGTGCTCCTCAGCTGTTACGATAAACTTAGTTTCCTGAGCTGCCTTTAGGATAGTGTTTCCGTCTAGCGGCTTTATTGTTCCTACGTTGATTACTCTTACAGAGATACCCTCTTCAGCAAGCTTTTCAGCTGCTGTTAGAGCTTCTGCAACTAGGATTCCCGTAGCTGCTACAGTTACGTCTGTTCCTTCCTTGATTGTATTTGCAGGACCGATCTCAAAGTCATAGTCCTCATCGAAAAGTACAGGTACATCTAGTCTACCCATTCTGATGTATACAGGTCCGTCGTACTCTGCTGCTGCGTGCACCATCTTCTTTGTCTCAGTTGCATCTGCTGGAGAAAGTACTACCATACCAGGGATAGCTCTCATAAGGGCGATATCCTCGATAGACTGGTGAGATCCTCCGTCCTCTCCTACAGAGATTCCTGCGTGAGTTGGAGCTATCTTTACATTAAGCTTTGGGTAAGCTATTGTGTTTCTGATCTGCTCAAATCCTCTTCCTGCAGCAAACATTGCAAATGTCGATGCAAACGGGATCTTTCCGCAAGTAGCAAGACCAGCTGCTGTAGCCATAAGGTCTCCCTCTGCGATTCCTACGTTTATATGTCTCTCAGGAAACTCTGCCTGAAACACAGCTGTTTTAGTTGATTTAGTAAGGTCTGCATCAAGTACCACTACATCTTTATTTAATTTACCTAGTTCAACAAGGGCTTCTCCATAAGCCGTTCTTGTAGCTTTCTTTGCCATTATTTATACCTCCGAATATATAGTCGTTCATTCTTTGCTTGTCCAAAGAATGAACCAAGAAAGGACACCTCTTATATAAACTAACTATTCCATAGGTTCAAAACTTTGAAAAAATCGAAACTCACTTCGTTCAGACAGTCGAATATTTTTCTAAAGTTTATCACCTACTTCATTTAACGTTATTTTATAATGAGGTTAAACCGATATTTTTTAGCTTTAAATGAATATTAACCTTCGATCTTTTCAACGTGCTCAAGCTCTGCTACTGCTTTAGCTGTTTCCTCTTCAGTTGGAGCTACTCCGTGGAATCCACATACGTTTTCCATGAATGATACTCCCTTACCCTTAGTAGTTTCAGCGATTACAACTGTTGGCTTTCCTTTGCACTCCTTAGCTTTAGCTAGAGCATCTAGAATAGCTTCCATATCGTGTCCATCTATCTTTAGTACATTCCATCCAAAGGCTTCCCACTTCTTGTCCAGTGGCTCTACACCCATTACCTTATCTACATTTCCGTCTATCTGAAGGTTGTTGAAGTCTACAAATGCACAGATATTATCAAGCTTGTAGTGAGCAGCTGTCATTGCAGCTTCCCAGATCTGACCCTCCTGAAGTTCTCCGTCTCCCATTAGTACATAAGTTCTGAAGTCCTCCTTAGAGATCTTAGCTGAAAGTGCCATTCCGTTTGCTACCGATAGTCCCTGTCCAAGAGATCCAGTAGAGATCTCCACTCCAGGTACCTTCTTCATGTCTGGGTGTCCCTGTAGGATCGATCCATATTGTCTTAAAGTCCCTAGTAGGTCCTTAGAGAAGTATCCTCTCTCTGCAAGAGCTGCATATATTACAGGAGCTGCGTGTCCCTTAGACAGTACAAACCTGTCTCTTCCCTCCATCTTAGGGTTAGCCGGGTCTATGTTCATCTCATCAAAGTATAGCGCCGTTACGATATCTGCTGCAGATAACGATCCTCCTGGGTGTCCAGATTTTGCTGCACAGATCATCTGAACGATATCTTTTCTAACATTACTTGCCTTTTCCTTTAAAAGCTTGATATTTGACATCCTTATTCTCCTTTCAAAATTAACTTTCATGTAAATTATATTAAATCATACCTAATATTGTCAAGCAAACTACACCATTTAGAGTAAATTAATCAAAGTTTTTTGAACATTAGTGTATACTAATGATACAGTTTCAGCCACTTCATTGTACTTTATTGAGGATATGAGGAGCATAACCAGAAGGAATGCACACATGGGTCTCATTACCTTCTCCTCCTTCACCCTGTTTACTCCTATTATCGCAATTCCATAGAGGGAGATAAATATCAGCTCCTCTATAGCCTTGGTACTCCTAATACTCACTCCCAGAGACACAAGTATAAAGATGAGAAAGAGAAGGATAGACCATCCCTTCCTAAACCTGTACTTTATAAAGGGCATCTGGAGAAGAGACCCTCCTCCCCATCCATTGGGAAATATATCAAATATAAGGTGGATCCCTATAGCCTGGGAGAACCCCATAATAAAGTATCTGAATTCCGTCCCCGGATTTCTGGTGTAGAGCCATGTAAAGAAGAATAGGATCAGGGGACTGTGGGTGAGTATATTCCTGTGTCTCAGCTTCATCTTAAAATCCCAGTCGGGAAATTTTATCCCTATGAGAAAGGCTGTAAAAAATATTATCATCCCTGTGAAGCTGAGGTTTGTATAATCAAATGCCAGTATATCCAAGGAACCCACTACTTCCCGCAACACTTCTTATATTTTTTCCCAGATCCGCAAGGACAAGGGTCGTTTCTACCTATCTTTTTTTCCTTTACGATAGTCTGCTGCAGGGGCATCCACCCGTGATAGTACCACTTACCCTCGATCTTTACAAAGGCCGACTTCTCGTGGTGCACCTGTACCTCTCCGTCCTCCTTGTATGTTGCTTTAAACTCAACTATTCCCTGGTCATCTGAAGGAGTTCCAGCTTCTGTAGATATTATCTCAAGACCAAGCCACTCGGAAGATCTTGCCCACTCCTCAGTTTCCTCTACAGAGATCCCTCCTCTAGTTGCAGGGTCGTGTGTTTCCATTATGTAATCTATATTTCCCACAGTGTAAGCTGCATATCTGCTCTTCATCAGTTCCTCTGCAGTTTCAGGCGTTCCCTTTCCCTCTACAAAGTCCATATATTTTTTCTCAATTGACATTACCATTACCTCCAAACGTTTTTCATATTATAGCACAAATATCCTCCCCCTAGACCCACAGGGAGAAAATTTCTCAAAAGATTGAATATATGGTAGAATAAAGGTTCAGTCGGGGTGGTATCCTGAGGTTAGGGGATACCCATATTTTATTAAAAAATATCATTTATCTATAGAGCTTATTTAGGAGGTAGCCATGAGATTACTCAGAAGATATATTCATGAGGATGCAGGATCCCTTGAGGGAAAGGAAGTATACAGGAGAACAGCTGCAAGGGCAGTGGTGGTAGACGGAGAGGATATACTTCTTCTCTATACAAAGAAGTATAACGACTACAGCTTCCCAGGGGGAGGAGTAGATGAGGGAGAGGATATCGAGACTGGAATGATCAGGGAGCTTCAGGAGGAGACCGGGGCTAAGAATATAGAGGTCATCTCCGAGTATGGTATCTATGAGGAGATAAAGCCCATATGGAAGAGGGAGTATGACTTCATCCACATGATCTCCCACTTCTATATCTGTGATATCCACAAGGAGCTGGGAGAGTCCAACCTGGAGGAGTATGAGATAAATAACGGGATGGAAGCAAAATGGATCAATATCCACGAGGCCATAGAGCACAACAGAGGTGTTATAGAGGCACAGTCTGAAAATATAGGTCTCTACATCGACAGGGAGCTCTTTATGCTGGAGCTTGTTGCCAGGGAGATAATAAAAAAATAGAGGTGGGGACCTGGGTCCCCACCTTCTTTATTAACTATCTATATCCATTTTAATAGGTTTTTCCCATGTAATACTCATCTACAAACCTTCCATCTACCAGAAGGGATTTCTTCCTTCTCCCCTCTATCTGATAGCCCATCCCCTCATAGAGACCCACCGCTCTCTCATTGTGACACATCACCGTGAGCTCCGACCTGGAGATTTCATTTTCCACATTCCACCTGTCCAGCTGCTCCATAAGCTTTCTTCCTATCCCCTGTCCCCTGTATCCTTCCACTATTCCCAGGGCTATATAGACTGTGTGTTTCACCCTGTTGCAGCTTCCCCTTCTTCCTCCAAGGAAACCAACTATCTCATTTTTCTTTTCTACTAAAAATAACGGATCCCCATTTTTTTGAACCCTCTCTATTATCTCCCTCTGCTCCTCTAGGGTAGTCCTTCTCTCCCCCGGCTCATACATCATAAATTCCGTTTCACCGTCCAGCTGCTTAAGCATCTTTAAAAACTTCTCTGCATCTTCTACCTCTATCTGTCGTATCTTCATCCTTACTTCCCCCGCCTCTGAGATCTATTTTTTCACTCTTTATACACTGAATTTATTTTGCCACTTTCTCCAATATACTACACTATGAGAGATTATCAAAACTTTACTTTCTCTTAAAGGTAGTTGCCCGGGGACTCAGTATACTATCCACACTATAATTATTTTTTCGGGAGGTTACTATGAAAAGATCTTACAATATCCTTTTTCTTCTTATCTTACTTGCCCAGATAGTCTGGTCTGCAACATTCAATGAAAGGATCACCTATGAGGGGAGGGAGCTGGTAAAGAAGTTTGAGGCTGGGGCCATGGCTGAGTATATCTCCCCCGAGGAAACTTTGGACAACTGGTCGGAGATGTTTGCTGTGAGGGTGCATCTGGACTCCTCTCCAGAGGAAGCTCTGGCTCACCTGGAGAAAAACCTTGAGGCTCTGAGAAGCTCTGGAAGGGATTCCTATGCCAGGGTAATTGAGAGCTACAGTAACTCAGAGGAGAGGATCCACTTTATCGTTCTCACCCTGAGCGAGGACAATATCTTTGAATACAATGTCTTCAGGTATATTGGAATAGAGGGGGAGAAGGTGATCTCCTTCCAGCTGGCAAAGAGGCACTACAGACCCATGGAGTTTACCGAGGAGGAGGCCAATAGGGTGGTAGAGTGGACTATGGAGCAGATCGATGGAAGCAGGGAGGACGTACTGTTTTTATTTGATGAGGAGCTCCCCACTCAGATCTTCGGCTCTTAATTTTTTTAAAGTAAATTAAAGGATTTTGCTGAGAAAATTATTTCATCTGTTATCGACCACCGACAGACGTCGAACACCACTGAAGTCTTTACTCCGTTTCGTCGAGCTATTTAGGTTCAATCTTGAGCCCATAAAAGAAACGACAAATATGACCTTACGCGCAAAGTCAATTGTCGGAGGTCTTGACCTTTTAGGTACCTTTTGTGTCAAGACAAAAGGTACAAAGTAGACTTTAGAAGAAAACGCAATAAATTAAGTATGAAAACTCAGAATTTCCTTCGGAAATCTGAGTATTGGAAAATATACTCAGAGGAACACTCAGTATTTTCCAATAA
>CAYSGC010000002.1:0-16168 GCA_964430145.1 uncultured Fusobacteriaceae bacterium
ACCCAGAGATAAAGCACGGAGAGATAAAGGTAGGATTTACTCCAGACGAGGAGATTGGTAGAGGAGCTAACCTCTTTAATGTAGAGAAGTTTGGAGCTAAGTATGCTTATACAATAGATGGGGGAGAGATCGGTGAGCTTGAGTATGAAAACTTTAACGCTGCCACTGCAACTATAAAGATAAACGGTAGAAACATCCACCCTGGAACTGCAAAGAACAAGATGGTTAACTCTGCGATAATAGGTATGGAGTTGAATGCTATGCTTCCATCGGATCAGAGACCTGAGCACACTGAAAAGTATGAGGGATTCTTCCTTCTTATCAACATGTCTGGAACAGTTGAAAATACAAGTATGACATATATCATAAGAGACCATGACAGGGAGAAGTTTGCTGTTAAAAAGGAACTTATGGAAAATACAGCTGAATACCTGAACAAGAAGTATGGAGCAGGATGTGTAGAGCTAGAGATCAAGGATTCGTACTTTAACATGAGAGAGAAGATAGAACCTGTAATGGAGGTTGTGGAGATAGCTAAGAAGTCTATGGAGGAAGCAGGAGTGACTCCTATAATAAAGCCAATCAGAGGTGGAACAGATGGAGCTAGACTTTCCTACATGGGACTACCTTGTCCAAATATCTTCACGGGAGGACACAACTTCCACGGAAAGTTTGAGTATATCCCAGTTCAGTCTATGAAAAAATCAGTAGAAGTAATAGTTAAAGTAGTAGAAAATTATACAAAGATATAATAGAAAAAACTAATATATTACCAAAGAACCATTCATAACATGAATGGTTCTTTTTTTAATCAAACTTTAATATTTGGTAGAATAGAAGGGTTTAAAAAGATACGTTCACTCATTTTAATTCTTTTAAGCCTAATTATACTTGCATAAAAGGTATAAAAAGAACAAAAGACTCTCTTGACGTCCTTTTAGAATTTGTGATAATATTACAAACATATAAGACGAATAAAAAACAGTAGTCGAAATCTATTATATAAAATTATGGTCATTCATATATTTTGTATATAGAAAGTTGAGGAGGGAAAGATGAATACTAGCACGAGTGTAAAAGCAGGAGAAAAGAAAGGAGCTTTTGATAAGTTTCTAACTTTTGTAGAAGTAGCTGGAAATAAGCTGCCTCACCCTGTAGCAATGTTTTTTGGATTCTTTGTGGGAACATTAATTTTATCGGCAATTCTATCGGCAATGGGTGTAGGGGTAACCTACCAGAGAATATCAGGGGGAGAGGTAACTCATGTAACTACAGGAGTAGTTAACCTTTTAACAGCCGAGGGACTTAGAGGAGTATTTACTTCTGGAGTAAAGAACTTTACAGGTCACGCAGCTCTTGGTTCTATCATTGTAGCAATGTTAGGAGTAGGGCTTGCAGAGGGATCTGGACTTATCAATGCAGTAATTAAGAAGGTTGTACTATCGACACCTAAGAACATGGTATCAGCAATAGTTGTATTTGCAGGAGTTATGTCAAATATCGCTTCAGATGCAGGATATGTTGTACTTATTCCTCTTGGAGCAGTAATATTTGCTTCATTTGGAAGACACCCTCTTGCAGGTCTGGCAGCAGCCTTTGCAGGAGTATCTGGAGGATTCTCAGCGAACCTTCTTGTTGGTACTACAGATCCGCTACTTGGAGGAATTACTACTCAGGCAGCTCAGATCGTATTACCTGGATATTCAGTAACACCAACTGCTAACTTCTTCTTCATGGTAGTTTCTACAATCCTTGTAACAGTTGTGGGAGCTTTCATTACAGATAAGGTTGTAGAGCCTAGACTTGGAAAGTATGAGGGGCCTAGCCTGGACCTTGATTCTGGATCTGAGCTTACAGACCTTGAAAAGAAGGGAATGAGATTTGCAGGTATCGCATTTGTTGGATTTATCGCATTAGTTGCTCTAATGACTGTACCTGAGTCTGGACTGCTAAGATGGACACCAGCAGAGATCGAAGCTTTCGTAGAAGCTAACGGAAGAACACCTGAAACTATGGAGATCCTGAAACCATTCTTCAGTGAGTCTATCGTATACATCCTAATGCTGTTCTTCTTTGTGCCAGGTCTAGCATTTGGTATCGGAGCAAAGACTATCAAGTCTCACAGAGATGTAATTACCTCTCTAACTAAGGCAATGTCATCTTGTGGAGCGATCCTTGTAATTATCTTCGTATCTGCACAGTTCGTATACGTGTTTGGAAAGTCAAACATCGGAATTGTAATCGCAGTAAAACTTGCAGACGGAATGCAGGCTATGGGAATCAGCGGAATTGCAGCAGCAGTAGGACTTATCTTCCTTACAGCGTTTGTAAACCTGTTCATCGGAGGAGCATCGTCTAAGTGGTTAATGCTTTCACCAGTATTCGTACCAATGTTTGTACAGCTAGGACTTAGCCCAGAGCTAACTCAGCTGGCTTATAGAATCGGAGATTCAACTACAAACATTATTTCACCGCTAATGTCTTACTTCCCAATCGTAGTAGCTTTCGCAGCAAAGTACTCTAAGAAGGGCGAGGACATGGGTATCGGAACAATCATCGCAATGATGCTTCCATACTCTATAATCTTCCTACTATCTTGGACGCTACTATTTGTAGTATGGGTATTTGCAGGACTGCCAATCGGACCAGGAGTATCACTATTCATGTAATAAAAAGAGAGGGCTTAGATGCCCTCTTTTTCTTATTATTAAGGAAAGTGTATTATTTATTAAATATTTACGTGAAGTTATTCGTGTTTCAGTTGATTGTCATGATGCAAGGTCACGTTTCTTTTTATCTTTCTGGGGCAAAGTTCCTGAAACTCATAGAAGATCTCGCTGAGGAGATAGGTGTTTATGAGGGAAAGGGCAAAGGATACCTCATACCCCCCTGGAAGGAAGAGAAAGACAGAGCTCAATCCCATGGCGAAGCCATAGATGGATAATCCTTTTATCCTGGAGCTTCTAATTGCTATGAGCTTATAGGCATAGAGAAGCTGGATAAGAGCCATTCCCCTCCTAAAGAACTCGCTAGTCAGTAGAAAAGAGGTATCTGGATAGATAAGATATACTATGGAAACAAAGATCTTGATTGCAATAAGGGTATAGAAAAATCCATTTAAGGAAGTGAGGTTAAGTTTGGTGGTGAGGGCTTCCTTGAGCTCCCAGAGAATAGTGGCAGCCACAATGGTTGTGGTAACGGTAAATAACTTTAAGAGGTAGGTACTATCTCTTGGGATGAGAATAGATGTAAATGTAAGAATTATATAGAGGTAGCACATAGCAGAGGGGGAAGTGAATCTTCCATAGATATTTTTCATAGTAATCACCTCGGAACTTTTATTTTATATATACCTATCTTCCCTTCATTTCTTTTATTGGAAATAAAAGCAACGTGATGTTGTATCCTGCTATTCATCAAAAACCATTGTTATTTCATATTTTTTATAAACTCTATACTTTCCATAATAATAAAAAAATGACCGAAGCAGCCTTCGGTCATTTAAAGTTTTACATTGAGTTCAAAAGTCCCTCTTTAAGAGTTTTAAGGTCTCCAAGGATCTCCTTAAGAGCTTCCTTATCCTCTATTACAAATCTAAAGTACTGGTTAAGAGTAGTAACAAGCTTATTAAGCTTAGATTTTGTAAGGCCTCCCTTATAGATCTTAAGGACTTCCTCTAGCACCCCTTCCTTAGATGAGAGAACACCTTCGAAGAGTCCGATGTTGTCCATGTGCTCCTTTACAGTAGCTTCCTTTAGCTTCTTCTCCTCAAGGTGTCCCTTAAAGGCCTCAAGAGAACAGGTATCAAGGTCAGCTACAACTACTTTCTCGGCAGCTGGAGTACTTGCAGGAGCCTCTCCAAGGGTGATGTTTCCCTTCAGGAAATCGATGGAACCTGGATACGCATCCCAGTACTCCTTAAAGTTTTCCCAGTAGAAGAGAGACTTATTCTGAATAACACTGATAGGGATATAGTTGTGAGCAGAGCTGTCATCTAGGATATTTCCCTCTCCATCAAGAAGGTTTCTGAATACAGAGATGTTTTCCTCGGTTAAACCGCCAGTGAGCTCTGTAGCTCTCTCAAGGTCTCCCTTGATATAGTGGCAAAGGATCTCATTGAAGATCATAGCAGAGTTCTTGCTGTGATCGTAGTCCTTGGAGATCTCTATAATCTCATCGTACTTCTCTAGATCAAAAAGAGTATCCACAAGGATCTCCTTTACATCCTGATCGTCGTTAGGGTTTAATCTGATGATCGTCTTAAAGATTTCCTCAGCCTTTTTAAGAGAAGAGGTAGCAAGGGCTCTTACCCCAAGGTTGTAGAGGAATCTTAAGAAGTCCCTGTTTGATCCGTACTTCCAAGGAATAGAATCCTCCTTGGATACAGCATTTAAGATGGTTTTAGCTTCCCTCTCACCATTGGTGAAGAGCTTTGCCACCTTTGAGTGGTCGTTGTTTCCCTGAGCAATATCTATAAGAAGGTTATATGAAGCAAAATGTCCCTTAAGAGATTTAATTACATCATTTAAGCCCTTCTCAGCTACTACAGGATAATCATTTTCTAGGTTTTCCACAGCTTCATAGTGCTTTTGTATAAATTTATCGGCACTTTCTGGGAAAACAATAAGATATTCCTTGTCCGCAACTTTTTCTAGATTTGGAGTTACGAACAGATTTCTTTTTTTAAGTTTTCTTACCAAAAAAATCGCTCCCTTTTATCTAAAATTACCTCACATTGTATCATAAGTCTAAGAGTTTTACAAGCCAGGGAACCCTTGCAAGGGAGGGGCAAATAATGTATAATAAGTCAGTATTATCTCCTGTTTTATGGAGAGAGTAAAAGATATTTATTTTGAAGTACAGCTGGTGTTTAAGATAAATTAGGCATTAGCTGTAAATTGTTTTTAGAGACAAAAAAGGTGGGATGTAGCAATATGGAAATACTCAATATAAAAAAGATGCCTCCGTCAAGGATACTGTTACTATTTTTCCTGGGAGCAATATTCGTAGGCAGCTTTCTTCTTATGCTGCCAGGGGCAACAACACCAGGAAATGAGATCAGTTACCTGACCTCGCTCTTTACAATAACTTCAGCTATAGCTGTAACAGGGCTTACTGTGGTGGATGTGAGCAAGGTCTTTACTCCTCTCGGGAAGAGCATTATCCTTATATTCATACAGCTTGGAGGGCTGGGGATAATGACATTCTCCTCACTTGTGTTTCTTCTCATAGGTAAGAGAATTACCTACCATGAGAGAAAGATTTTAAAGGAGGACCTCAATGCAGAAAGTACTGGTGAGGTAACGGACCTTATAAAGAGAATCATAATGATAGTATTTACAATTGAAATCATAGGGGCAATTTTTTTAACCCTGGGATTTTTAAGGAGGATGCCCCTTAAAAGAGCTGCTATCTACGGGGTGTTTCACTCGGTATCGGCTTTCTGTAATGCAGGGTTCTCTCTCTTCTCAGACAGTCTTGAGGGATTTTCTCAAAATGTCATTATAAATATGACGGTGGCCTTTCTTATTATATTAGGGGGAATAGGTTTTGCAGTTATAAACTCGAGTATCATGTATATCACTACAAGTAAAAAGAGGTTTAACCTCACGTCCAAGATGGCACTATTTATATCTATAATCCTTACCCTTGTGGGGATGGGGTTATTTCTCTTGCTGGAGTACAGGAATCCAAAGACCATAGGGGAGATGAACCTCTTCTATAAGATAATAGCTTCATTCTTTCAGAGTGTCACCACCCGTACTGCAGGATTTAACTCGGTACCCATGGGTGATCTGACCCCGGGAACGATATTCCTCTTTTGTATCCTCATGTTTATAGGGGCTTCACCTGGATCCACAGGTGGAGGAATAAAGACCACTACCTTTGGAGTAATAGCCTTCTATGTAGTGGGAATAGTAAGGGGAAGAGAGGATATAGAGGTATCCAACAGGAGACTCTCCTGGGAGATACTGAACAGAGCTCTTGCTATCCTTGTAATATCCGTGGCCTATGTGAGCACTATAATACTTCTGATGCTGGTATTTGATGACCTGGGATTTGCAGAGACTATATTTGAGGTGGTCTCAGCCTTTGGAACAGTAGGTCTCTCCATGGGGGTTACTCCAGAGATGAACGAGCTTTCAAGGGTGCTCATCACTATAACAATGCTTATAGGAAGACTGGGACCTCTGACATTTGCTCTGGCTCTGGGAGAACAGAAGCAGAGGCATGCAAGAAGATATCCTAAGGAAAATATCCTCATTGGATAGAAGTTAAAGATAAACATAAAAATTTAGATGATAAAGCTTGAAAGGGAGAAATTAAGATGGGAAAACAATATCTTGTAGTAGGACTGGGAAGGTTCGGAACAAGTGTGGCTAAGACACTGTATGAAGCAGATGCAGATGTTGTGGCTATAGATGCAGATGAGGACCTTGTGCAGGAAGCTATAAACAACAATATAGTAGATAATGCAGTGGCACTAGATGCTACAGATGAAAAATCGCTCAACTCTATAGGGTCGGACTTTGATGTGGCTTTTGTTTGTATAGGATCAAATCAGCAGGCGAGCATCATTATAACTCTTATACTGAAGGAGATGGGGATAAAGAATATAATAGCAAAAGCTGTAACCAAGACCCATGGAAAGGTTCTTGAGAAGATAGGGGCCAATAAGGTAATCTATCCAGAGGAGTATATGGGTAAGAGGGTGGCTCTTCTTGCCATGGAGCCCAACATGATCGAGCACCTGAGGTTCTCTCAGGACTTCCTTCTGCTGGAGGTAAAGGCACCTAGTGTATTCTGGGGTAAATCTCTTATGGAGCTGGGAGTTAGAAATAAGTATAAGGTAAATGTTGTGGGGATAAAGAAGAAAAGCGGTATATTGAATGCCAGTCCACAGGCAGATACCATCATAGAAAAGGAGGATGTTCTTCTTGTAATTACAGACTCCAAGACAGCCAATCAGCTGGAGAGTTTAAAGTAGTTTTTTAAATAGTTAGAATAGAATCCATATGAAGATATGGGTGGAAAAAGGGTACCGCTACCTAGTGGTACCTTCTTTTAAAAGAATTAGGAGGAAACAGATGCATAACTTTGATGTAATAGTAATTGGAGCAGGCCATGCAGGGTGTGAAGCAGCTCTTGCAGCAGCCAGAATGGGAATGAAGACAGCCATGTTTACAATAACCCTTGATAATATAGGGGTAATGTCTTGTAACCCTTCCATCGGAGGACCTGCCAAATCTCACCTGGTAAGGGAGCTAGACGCCCTAGGTGGAGAGATGGGAAGAAATATAGATAAGACATATATCCAGATAAGGGTTCTGAACACCAAGAAGGGACCTGCAGTTAGATCTCTGAGAGCCCAGGCAGACAAGAAGCTCTACCACATGGAGATGAAAAAGACTATAGAGAACACGGACAACCTTGACCCTATCCAGGGGATGGTAACGGATATCCTTGTGGAGGAAGGTAAGGTAGTTGGAGTAAGGATCAAGGAGGGAGAGGAGTTCAGAGCTAAATCTGTTATCGTAGCTTCTGGTACCTTTATGAGAGGACTTATCCATATTGGAGATAAGCAGTTCAAGGGAGGAAGACTGGGAGAGCTTCCGTCGGAGGAGCTGCCTCTATCCCTTGAAAAGCTGGGAATAGAGCTTGGAAGGTTCAAGACGGGAACTCCAGCAAGAATAGATGCAAGAACAATGGACTACACCAAGATCGAGGAACAGCCTGGAGACGAGACACAGCTACTGAGATTTTCAGACAGAACTGAGGATGCTGAGATAGAGGGAAGAAAGCAGATTCCTTGCTACATAACTTTCACCAATACAGATGTTCACGACACGATCATCTCCAATAAGGCAAAGTCACCGCTCTTTAACGGAACTATTGCAGGGACAGGACCAAGATACTGTCCATCTATAGAGGATAAGGTATTCAGATATCAGGAGAAGGAGAGACACCACCTATTCCTTGAGGTAGAGGGATATGATACCAATGAGGTATATATAAGCGGATTCTCAACATCTCTTCCTACAGATGTCCAGTATGAGATGCTGCAAAAGATATCTGGTCTGGAGAAGGCTAAGATTATGAGATATGGATATGCCATAGAGTATGACTACGTGGTACCTTCCGAGATAAACTTCACCCTTGAGTCCAAGAAGGTAGAGGGACTGTACCTTGCCGGTCAGATCAACGGAACAAGCGGATATGAGGAAGCAGGGGTTCAGGGTCTTATGGCGGGAATCAATGCATCTCTAAAGATTCAGGGGAAGGAACCTCTGGTGCTAGATAGAGCAGACTCATATATAGGAACCCTTATCGATGACCTGGTAACTAAGGGAACCAATGAGCCGTACAGAATGTTTACTGCAAGAAGTGAGTACAGGCTCCTTCTAAGGGAGGACAACGCAGATCTTAGGCTGAGTAGGAAGGGTTATGAGGCAGGGCTTCTATCCAAGGAACACTATGAGAAGGTACTTCAAAAAGAAGTGGATATAAAGGAAATAATAGAAAAGTTAGAAAAGCAACATGTGGGAACATCCAACCCTAGAGTAAACGAGGTATTGGAAAGAGCAGGAGAGGTTGCCCTTAAGTCTGGAACTACCCTGAAGGAGCTTCTGAGAAGACCTAGGATAAAGTATGAGGACATTAAGTACATCTCGGAGCTTGTAGAGGATTTTGAACTTGGAAACTACCCTCTGGATACAGAGTATCAGGTAGAGGTACAGGTAAAGTATGCAGGTTATATTCAGAAATCCCTGAGGATGATAGAGAAGCACAAGTCTCTTGAAAATAAGGTGATACCAGCAGATTTTAACTATGATGAGATTGAAAATATCACTGGAGAGGCCAGAGAGAAACTTAAGGAAGTAAGACCTATGAATATAGGTCAGGCATCGAGAATATCGGGAGTATCTCCAGCTGATATCCAGATACTGATGATGATATTAAAGGCAAGGGGACTGTAGAATGGAATTAAGAGAGTATTTTGTGGAGGGCCTAAATATAATAGGTATAGAGCTAAGCGAGGAAACGGTAGATAGATTAATGAGGTATGCAGAGCTTCTTATGGAGACCAACAAGCATACCAACCTTACAGCAATAAGGGATGAGAAGGACCTTATAGAGAAGCACTTCTTAGATTCCATGCTTGTTCAAAAGCTTATAAGAGAGGATATGACAAGTGCCATGGATATTGGAACGGGAGCAGGGTTCCCAGGGATGGTTCTTGCTATCTGCAACCCACAGATAAGGTTTACCCTTATGGATTCAGTGGGAAAGAAAACCAATTTCCTGGAGATGGTAAGGGATGATCTAGCACTTACCAATGTTGAGGTTGTAAATGAAAGAGCAGAGGAATATATAAAGAAGGATGACAGAAGGGAAAGCTACGACCTTGGATTGTGCAGGGGAGTATCTAAACTGAATGTGATCCTTGAATATATGGTTCCATTCCTTAAGGTGGATGGAGATTTCTATGCTTTGAAGATGGAGGGAACAGGAGAGGAGCTGGAAGCAGAAAATGCTCTTAAGGTACTCTCTACAGAGATACTGGGAACGGAAGTGTTCCATCTTCCATACTGCAAGGATGTAAGGCACATAATAAGAATGAAGAAGAGAGAGAAAACAGATAGTAAATATCCAAGAAGAACAGGAATTCCACTAAAGAGACCCCTTTAACTAAAATTGGAGGAAACCCTATGAAGGACTTACTCAGAAGATATCATAAATACATAGTCACCTTTGGAATAGCTCTTCTCTTTATGATATTTGGGAGTCTCTATATGACAGTGAGATACAACCTTCCACAGACAGTGAGAGTAATCATCCTTGAACTTGTAGGGGCTGATATAGAGAGTAGATCTATTACCTTTAAGAAGGGAGGTCTCATTGAAGTGAGGGATGTCACTCTTAAGGATGGAGATGAACTTATATTGGAAGCCCCCCTGGTAGAGATATCCTATAAGATATCCCGGCTATTAAGGGGAAGGATAGATGAGATAAGAGTGGTGGATCCAGAGGTATGGATTACAAGAGATGCAGACAACAATATAAATATAGTGGACGCCTTCCTAGGTGGAGATGATGAGGATGAAAAATCTTCAGATGACGATGGTGCTCCCTATATAAATAAAGGCAGCAGTGTTCTCATCGACAGAATAAGTATGTCTGGGGGATACCTTCACTACAGGGATACAGCCTATGAAAGACCCATTGAAAAGGATGCAACCAATGTAGCTGGTTATGTAGCCTTTGATAAAAAGTACGGAATAGACCTTACCTTCACCGGTATCAGCCAGGGGATAAGGGGCAGGGAGGAGCTGTCTTTCAGTTACAATGACAGAGAGCATCCCTATGACATAGGTGTTGTGCTAAAGGGGGTTTCCATCAATGAAGACCTGATGCAGTATGCCTATGACGACGATGAACTTACCTATATAGACGGGTTAGTGGATTTGGATATGACCATCAACCCAGATGCCTTTGGGGGAAGGGGAAGCTTCTCCCAGGTAAGGGCTAACTATAAGGGACTGAAAACAGAGGTTACAGATGGAGAGGGAGAAGTAAACTTTGCAGGAGAAAAGATCTATGTAAAGGGTGAGTATATGCTGGGGGATGACCCCGGAACCCTCTTTATAGAGTATAAGGGAGATGAGGGAGTAGATATCGACTTCTACCTGGAAGATATTCTCTTTGAAAAGCTGGAAGCCTATGAGATGTTAGGTGAGCTGGATCTCCCAGTGGGGGATATGCTCCTGGACAGGGTGCATGTGAACCTGGCCTTCGACTCTAACTTCGATTTGAAGGTTAATATAGGCTTCTCTGCTCCTGAGTATACTATAGATGAGTTTCAGATAATGGATCTCTCTGGTCTCTTCTACTATGAGGGAGGAGATAACTTCTACCTCAAGGATGTAAAGTTTAAGGGAGCATATCCCAACCCCTATATGCCCATAGACTTTCTGGTGGGAATAGATGCCAGGCTTACAGAGAATGAGGGAGAGCTCACCTACAAGATCTCTGATATTGAGAGTGAAACCAATATAGAGAAGCTCTCAGGAAGAGCTGATATGGACTTTGTGGGAAAGAAGTTCAGTGTAGAGCTGGACTCTAAGATCCTTTCCCTTACTGCAGACCTTGACCTGGAGAGGGAGCTCTTCAGCCTGAAGCAATCTACTAAGAGAGATATAGAGGTGGAGATAGGGGGAAAAAAAGTATCCAACAGAAGTGAGCTGAACTTTGTCTATGACCTCAAGGAGAAGAGCTTTCTCCTGGGGAAGGGTGAGATAGATATAAACTACGGGGAAAGGAACCTTGTAGGTAATATATCCACCCTGAGGGACAATATTAAATTTGAAAAGTTCAAGTACTACGACGATACAGGAAGCGTCAGCGGAAGTGGAGAGGTCAACTTAAAGGATCTTTCCTACAAGATTAGCTTTAATGCTCAGAACCTAGACCTTGCACAGTTTACAGAGGTTGAAGACCTAAAAGTTACTGGAACTATGGCAGGTAAATTTGAGGGGAGAGGAGAAGAGTTTGAAGGTAATATAAACATAAAGGATATCAGCGGAGAATATTTTTTTAAATTTAATAACCTTGAGGGGGATATCTACGTCAAAAATGATGGAGTCTTCAACTCCTATTTTAACGGGTACCTTGGAATGGTGGAGTATGAAGGAGTATATCTCTATGATTTCCAGATAAGCGCCAGCCTTGAGGATGATATCCTGAGGGTTAGAAACTTTGGAAACAATATATCCAATATCTATGGGAGCTATAACTTTACCACCGATATGCTGGACTTTAAATACCATATATCGGAGATAATCGACAGGGAGCTGGAAACAATAGACCTTACCCTGGACATCTCATCTGTCGAGGGAACTGTGACGGGAAGCCTCTCCGATATAAGGGTGAATTCCAACCTGAAGGAGGCAAGGTTAAAGCTTTCCCAGGGAGTACCCCTCAATATCTCGGGGAACCTTGTGTATGAGGGTGGCAGTGTATCCCTTAACCGGCTTAAGGTAAATAAAAATATGATTTCAGGAAGCTATGATCTGAGCAGTGGACTCTATAGTTTTAAGGCCAACCTTTTGGAGGAGAATATTCCCTCCTACTATGGAGATATTAACCTTAAGTACAGGGTTTTGGGAGAGGTATACCTCTGGGGAGACAGGGAGTCTACCAAGTCATACCTCAGGACATCTGTAGACAAGGTTTACCTGAGAGGCCAGCATCTTCCCAACCTCTATCTGGAGGGAAGTTTTGCTGGGGGAGCCCTTGAAAATATTACCAAGGAGGGAAGGATAGACCTTAAGCAGGTGGCCCTCCTGGATGAGAAGAGGGAGGAGCTCATTTCAGCTGAGGTAAAGGTAGATCTGGGAGAGAGATCTATTTCTGCCAAGACAAAGACCACTACCCTTGATATATCGAAACTTTCCTATCTTACCAATAACCTTCCCCTGGAGGGATTGATAGGTGTGGAGTTTCAGATAGAGGGAGATCTTGAAAACCTGGAATACTACGGAGATATTTCAAGTGATCAGTTTAAGATAGGGGATATTGTACTCAATGGACTGGAGGTTTCCCTGAGGGGAGACCTAGATGGAGCCAAACTGGATGAGTTCATTGTAGAGTATGAGGGGAACAGCCTTAAGGCTGAGGGAGAGGTGGATTTAAAGAGTCTGGAGTACTATTTAAATGTAAAATCCTCTGAGATAGACCTGAAGTTCCTCAATGTATTCCTGTATCCCTTTGGAGTTGAAGATATAGAGGGGATTTCTACTATTGACCTCAATCTGAAAAACAATAAAAATGAGGGAAGTTTCGTGGTGAAGGGCCTAAAGGCTAAACTTCCAGAGTATGGCATCAATATTGAAAGTGTAGATTCAGACATAAAACTCGACAATGAAAAGATATTTATAGATGAATTTACGGGAGTTGTAAATGAGGGAAGGCTTTCCCTGAAGGGGTTCCTTGATATACCGGACTTCAAGAGGATGGAGAGGGAGCTAGACCCCCTATCCCTTCTAAACTACTCCCTGAAGCTGGAGATGGAGAGGCTCAGGTATGTATATGAAGATGTAATCGAGGTTGTTGTGAGCAGCAATGCAACCTTAGAAAACAACAGGATTACAGGTAACTTCATTATAAACAGGGGTGACGTAAAGGGGATTCCAGAAGTATCGAAGGAGAATGTAGCTGATATAAAGGGGATAGCTGCTGAAGCTCAGGGAAGCGCAATAGCTGCCAGTACAGACCTGGGAGAGGACTTTGCCATAAGAACCAGGGGAACCAGGGGGATAGAGGTGGATATAAACCTTCTTATAGAGGAGGGAATATTCATAAACCTTGAAAAGGTAGCTCCCCTTGTGGAGGACCTTGAAGCTGTAATAAAGGGAAGGGGACGTCTGACAGTGAAGGATTCCAGAGCGAGGTTTATGGGAGAGCTGAACTCTGAAAGCGGGGCTGTGACCATAAACAACAACCTCTTTGAGGTGGACAGGGCTGTTCTTCTCTTTGATGAAGAGGATGATTATCTTCCCGATGTTAATCCCACGGTTATGCTTAATGCAAGATCGGTAATAGCCAATGAAGAGGTATATATATTAGCTACGGGAAAACTCAATGACCTGGAGATTATACTGAGCTCCAGTTCGGGACTGTCCCAGGCAGATATAGCTTCCCTTCTGGCCTTTCACAATACCATGGACTCATCCTCGTCCAATGTGGTGGTAAAAAATATCCTAGACAGCCAGATATCCAGGCAGGTATTTAACCCTGTATCGGGAGAGATACAGAGGATACTGAGGATCTCTAAGTTTAAGATATCCTCGGATATAACAGCCTATGAGTATCAGGATGGCCAGTATGAGGAATCCTCTCTGGGACTGGGAGCCTCTGTAGAGGCAGAGAACCCCATCTACAAGGATAAGGTTTTCTGGAATGCCACAGCACGTATCGCCGATAACAAGGAGGGGGACTCCATAGATGAATATGATTTTATTGTGGAGCACAGGTTTGCCCCTAACTTCGCCTGGGGAGTGGGAGTAGGTAAGCTTCCTGAGGGTAGAATTAACAGGCGTGAAGACGAATCAGGCAATTTGAACTACCATATTGATTTTAAATTCAGAAAAAGGTATAATAGCATTACGGAAATTTTCAGAAGAAAATAAGAAGTAGGGGGAAAAATGAGAAAGCAGTTGTTAGTAGTACTTGCATTCCTACTGTCATTAGTCGCTTTTGGATCGGAAGCGGTGTATGAAGTAAAGGAAATCGAGGTGACTAAAAACAGGGAGGTTCCTGTGGAAGTCATCAAATCTGTGTTAGAGTCCAAGATAGGAGAGGGCTACTCCACTGAAACAATGGTAGAGGACTACAAGCGTGTAAAAAATCTTGAGTATATAGATGATGTTGTCATCTATCCAAGACTTTACAGCGGTGGTATAAAGCTGAATGTTGAAGTGAAGGAAGCAAAGAATGTCAAGGAGCTCTTGGAAGCTAAAGGCATAATTCCTCTTTCTGAAAGAGAGACAGTGGATAAATCCCTAATAGTCAGCGCCATTGAGATATTCGGAAACCGTTATGTCTCAAGGGAGGACATTATGAAGGAGATCCCTGTTCAGGTAGGAGCTTACTTCTCTAGAACTAAGGTATTGGAGGGGCAGAAAAATATCCTTAATACCGGATTCTTTAGAGATGTAAACCCAGAAGTTTACAGGTACGGAGACGGAGTACTTGTAAGATATACTCTTATGGAAAACCCTGTAATTACAGGTGTAAAGATCCAAGGAAATACTGTTTATTCCAATGAGGAGCTCATGGAAGAGATAAAGACAGTGCCAGGTGAGATCTATAATATCAACACTTTAAGGGAGGATAAGGACAGGATCCTTGCCAAGTACCATGAAAATGGTTACATTCTTACTGAGTTTACAGATATCGGAATGAATGATAACTATGAGTTGGAATTTTCTCTAAGTGAGGGTGTAGTAAGGGATATTCAGCTAAGGAAGATGGTTACCAAGCAAAAAGGTGCCAGAAGAAGACCTACTGACAATATCCTGAAAACTAAGGAGTATGTAGTAAGAAGAGAGCTGGACATCAAGGAGGGAGAGGTATATAACCTCAACGACTTCCAGAGTTCATCGAGAGCTCTTATGAGACTGGGGCACTTTAAAAGTGTAAAGCCAGAGTATAAGGATATACCTGGAGATCCCGATGGTAAGATAGTAGTTCTTCTCTTTGATGAGGAGAGAACAGCATCCCTTCAGGGAGCTATCTCATATGGTTCAGAGGTAGGTCTACTGGGAAGTATCTCCATAAAGGATACTAACTGGAAGGGAAGAGGGCAGGAACTGGGAGTAACCTATGAAAGATCTGATTCAGATTACAGTAGATTCTCCATAGACTTCCAAGACCCTTGGATCAAGGATACAGACAGAATCTCATGGGGATGGAGTATCTATAAATCCCAGTATGAAGATGATGACAGTTTCCTTTTCTATGATGTAAATACCTATGGTGCTAAGTTTAATGTAGGTAAGGGACTTACAAGAAACCTGCGTTTCAGTATTGGTACCAAGATAGAATATGTGGAAGAGGAAGATGAGGATGGAAACAAGACTGATGACTACGGAATATTCAGTATCTATCCATCACTGACATATGACAACAGAAACCATTTCTGGAACCCAACTGAAGGAGAGTACGTGAAGTTCCAGGTAGAGGGTGGATACGCTGGCGGATATGATTCAGACGTATTTGGAAACATCACCCTGGAAGCAAGAAAGTACCACAGAGGTTTCTGGAAGGACAATACCTTTGCTTACAGAGCTGTTGGAGGAATAATGTCCGATAGTACAAAGGAATCACAGAGATTCAGAGTAGGTGGAGGAAGTACCCTAAGAGGATATGACGGAAGTTACTATAGAGGTACAGAGAAGTTTACTGCAACAATTGAGAATAGAACTCAGCTAAATGACATATTTGGTATAACTCTATTTGTAGATGCAGGAAGAGCTTGGAACCAAAATGGTAGAGATCCTAAGTATAAAGAGACAGGAAGAGATGAAGAGAGCTTCCCAGATGATCTGGGAGTAGGAGCTGGATTCGGATTCAGACTGAATACACCTCTAGGTCCACTTAGATTTGA
>CAYSGC010000002.1:16268-23412 GCA_964430145.1 uncultured Fusobacteriaceae bacterium
TAGGAGCTGGATTCGGATTCAGACTGAATACACCTCTAGGTCCACTTAGATTTGACTTTGGATGGCCTGTAGGAGATTCAGATAGTTCTGGAATGGAGTTCTACTTTAACATGGGACACACATTCTAATAGAAGATAGGGGGAACAAAAATGAAGAAATTAGCAGTATTAGCTCTAGCAGCGACTATGTCTGTATCGGCATTCGCTGTAAAGATAGGAGTAGTAAATACTCAAGAGGTCTTTGCAAAGTACACAGGAACTAAAAAGGTTCAGCAGGAACTTGTAAAGGAAAAGGAGAAGTTGGAAAACGACATAAGAAGCAAGGAAGTTGAGCTTCAGAAGCTTGGAATAGAGCTTCAAGGAAAGGGAGCTAAGGTTACCGATGCTGAGAAGGATGCTTATAACAAGCAGGCACAGGCTCTTGACCAGTTTGTAAAGGGAGCTCAGAAGCAGCTAAGCCAGAAGGAGTACCAGAGCTTTGAGTCTATAAGAACTACTATCGATGCATCTGTACAGTCTATTGCTAAGAAGAATAAGTACGACTATGTATTAGAAGCTGGAGCAGTTAAGTTCGGTGGAACAGATATCACTCAAGATGTAATCAAGATGATGGAAAGCACAAAAAAAATAGATCTATAATTAAATAAAACAGGAGGGTCAGACTAATGAATTATAACTTAAAGGAATTAGCTAACCTTCTTGGCGGAGAAATAAAGGGAGATTCAAGGTCAGAAGTTACTGGCCTGGCTCCCTTTTTTCAAGCCAAGAATGATGAGTTAACGTTTGCAGCAGATGAGAAATTTTTAAAGAAGCTGGGAGAGACTGCAGCTGAAACAGTGGTAGTGCCACCTCTTCCAAACCTTCCAGAGGGAAAGACATATATAGTGGTGGAGAGCAATCCTAGGGAACTTATGCCAAAACTTCTGGCCTTCTTTAAAAGACCAGTTAAGCCTATGGAAAAGATGAGAGAGGACAGCGCTAAGATAGGTGAAAATGTCTCCATCGCACCAAATGCTTATATAGGTCACGATGTAGAGCTAGGAGATAATGTAGTGATACATCCAAATGTTACCATCCACGAGGGAGTAAAGATAGGAGAGGGATCTGTAATCTACTCCAATGCAGTTATAAGAGAGTTCTGTGTTCTAGGAAAGAGATGTATGGTTCAGCCTGGAGCGGTAATCGGTTCCGATGGATTTGGTTACACCAAGGTAGGAGGTAAAAATACCAAGATAGACCAGATAGGAAGGGTAGTTCTTGGAGATGAGGTAGAGATAGGAGCAAACACTACCATAGACAGGGGAGCAATAGGGGATACAGTTATCAAGAGCTATACCAAGGTGGATAATCTGGTGCAGATAGCTCACAACGATATCATAGGTGAGAACTGTATTATAATCTCTCAGGTAGGAATAGCTGGAAGCACAGAGGTGGGAGATAATACCACTCTTGCAGGACAGGTAGGAGTGGCTGGTCACATTAAGATCGGAAGCAATGTAATTGTTGGAGCTAAGTCTGGAATTCAGGGTAATGTAGCTGATAACCAGATCCTTTCAGGACTTCCGCTGGTACCAGTGAAGGAAGATATGAAGATAAGAGCATCGATAAAGAAGCTTCCTGAGTTGTTAAAGAGAGTAAAGCAGCTGGAAAAACTAGTAAAGTAGATAGAGGGCTTCCTTCATATGAGGGAAGCTTTTTGACTATCTTTTACAGGCGGTAGTCGCAGCGATAGAGGTTTAGGAGGTTGGACCATGGGATTTTTAAGTGGGATATTTAAGAGAGAGAGGGTTAAGAACCCAAGTGTCTATATTGGAAGGGATGGGGGAAGCTATATCTCCCAGGATATGAAAACAGGGATATTTTTGGAGGGAAGCAGTAAAAAGGTAAGGGATAGAATAAAAACGATCCTGGCTGAAAGATTTCTAGGCCTAAGGGAAGAGGATGCCAAGGGGGAGATGAGAAGGATATTGGAGGAGGTAAATGGGGAGCTCTACTCCCAGGGAGAGGAGCTTTCTCTGATAGCATTTCATCAACTGGAAAAGTATATAGCTCTGGTTCATATTGGGGTTTCCAGGGCATATATTCTAAGAGATAATGAGATAATTCAGGTTACCGAAGATGACACTCAGGGGTGGCAGCTCTTTAAGAGTGGTATTATGGATGAGAAGAAACTCAGGGAGAGTCCCCTGGGAAGGATGCCTACCAAGCTTCTTGGAAGGAGCAGCAGGGTACAGGTGAATACAGGAGAATATTATTTTGCAGAGGGGGAAAAACTACTCCTTTTATCAGGTGAGAAAGCTCTGAAGGATGGGGATGAGAAGGTTTGGGATATCTTTAGTGGTTGCAACTATGAGGAGCTTGAGGGTGATTATCTCCTGAAGATCTTATAGTTGAGAGGGTAAGTTTTAGAGGAAGGTAGAAAAATAAGTCAAATAATACAGTATCAACTGTATTTTTTGAGGGTGGTAGATATGAGAAAGAAGCAGAAGTTGGAATTGATAGCTCAGCTGGTAGAGATGCCCTTTGAAGAGAAGAGGTACCGTAATTTTTTAGAGAATGTTTTAGGCGGAGAGTTATCAGAGGGTGCAGGAGAGAATGAACTGGTAGGTGAAATGGTTCAAGATGACGAAGTAATAGGATTGTTTCAGATAGAGTGCAGGGGCTTAAAGGATTTCTTCAGAATGAGAAGAGTACAGAGAAATTATTTGGGGAGCCTCTTGAAGAGAAAGTACCGGGAAAGGTACAGAAGGGTTCTTGCAGCCTTTTATTCTCCAGATGAAGATATATGGAGGTTATCTCTGGTAGAGTTGGATGAAGCTTTTAGTAGCGGTGAAACTATTCCAATAAGGATGACCTCTCATATAATGGGATGTGGCAAGAGAAACAGAGCAGCTATAGATATGATAGGCCTTATCCTGGAAAAACCCAAGAAAAAGGGGCTCAGGGGGATCTCCCTGGTTTTTGACCAGGAGAGGATGCTGGACGAGTTTTTTAAGTATTTCAGTGAGATATTTTATAGTTTAAGGGAGGACCTCAAGGGCAGTAGTGAGATTCTCAGGATAGCCCTAGAGGAGAAGAGGGATGTGGGTGAGCTTGCTGATGTGGTGGCTAAGAGGGTTGCTACTCAGATGATAGTTCTCTACTTTATAGAAAAGAAGGGTTGGCTGGGAGCACCTAAGGAAAAATCTATAGAGGAGGGGGATCACTACTTTATAGAAAAGCTCTACTCTAAGTGCACAAGAGAGGGGAAAAACTTCTATGGTAATTGCCTGGAGACCTTGTTTCATAAGGGGTTTAATACCTGGCGTGGAGAGGGAAACTACATGGAGGAGTTTGACTGCAGGGTTCCCTACTTTAACATAGATATCTTTAAACCCTATCTAGGTGTAGACTGGGAGAAACATTCAATTAAGGTAGAGGACAGGGTATTTTATAATGAAGGCAGGGGGATGCTGGAGCTCTTTGAAAGATACTACTTTACCCTTATGGAGAATGAGCCCCACCTGGGAGATATGGCAGTGGACCCAGAGATGATCGGGAAGGTCTTTGAAAACCTTCTGGATACAGATTACAGGAGATCCAAGGGAACCTACTACACTCCAAGAAAGATAGTTCACTTTATGTGTAAGGCCACTCTTGTAAACTACCTTTTCAACAATGTAGAGGAATTAGAGGAGGAGGACATTAAAAACTTTATCTTCCTCTCTGAATTCTACTGGGATGAGGACAAGGGAATAGTAAAAAGAGGCGTGAGGAGTGAGGAGCTCCATATTCCAGAGGGGATCTATAGAAGGATACACAATATAGAGAGTTCCCTGAAGGAGATTAAGGTAGTAGAGCCATCAACTGGTTCTGGAGCCTTCCTTCTGGGAATGCTTGGAGAGCTACTGAAGTTAAGGGAGGTAGTGGGAAGATATATAGGTGTATATGATCAGCTGGAGAGAGGTCATAAAAGGGTAAATCCCCCTATGGATGAAAACTTTCTTCTTAAGGGGGAGATAGTGGAGAATAACCTCTATGGAGTTGATATAGAGGAGCTTGCAGTTGAGTCCTCCAAGCTCAGGTTCTGGATGTCTCTCATGTCCGATGCACCAGAGTATGACTATAAAAAACTACTGAAAGCAGAAAAAAATCTAATAGTTGGCAACTCCATTACCATGAGGTGGGAGGAGCTCTTTTCAGAGATCTTTATAAAAAATAAGGGCTTTGATATAGTGATAGGAAACCCACCCTATGTGGGAGAAAAGGGAAACAAGGAGATATTCAGAGAGATTATAAAAACTCCCCTGGGGGAGAAGTTTTACAGGGGGAAGGGTGATCTCTTCTACTTCTTCTTCCACCTGGGTCTGGATATACTAAAGGACAGAGGAACTCTGGCCTATATAACAACCAACTACTATATTACTGCTGATGGAGCAGTAAATCTGAGGGAGGACATAAGAGAGAGGAGTACCATTCTTCAGATGATAGACTTCAATGAAGTCAACATCTTCAGCAGAGCCAAGGGACAGCACAATATAATAAGTATCCTGGAAAAATCCAAAGATAACGATAGAGCAGGTAAGACCTCCCTCTGTAATGCCAAGGGTGAACTCACTGCTATGGAGATGAGCAGCTATCTTGCCAGAAAATATAGCGGTGGAAGCTACTCAAACCTGAAACAGATCGAGTTTTATAGGGGAGAGAAGAGCTATATTAGGCTTGAGAAGAATAAGATCTCTGAGATCCTTGAAAAGGTATTGTCCCAGGGGGTTCCTCTCAAGGATGAGGTAAATATCAATCAGGGGCTTGTATCTGGAGCGGACAGGCTCACCAAAAGACACATTGAAAAGTTAGGTATAGAGGGTGAAAAGGGGGAGGGAATATACTCCCTGGACCAAAGTGAAGTTGAAAAACTCTCCTTAAATGAGGAGGAGAGGAAGCACCTCACCATGTTCTATAAGAACTCCCACATTAAGAGATACAGGTGTGAAGAGGTTTCAGACAGAAAGCTTCTCTATATAACTAAGGATAATAATCTCGAAGAACTCCCCAATATCTCAAAACATCTTCTGAGGTATAAAAAGATACTTGAAAACAAGAGGGAAACCAAGCAGGGAAGACTTCCATGGTACTCCCTTCACTGGCCAAGAGAGAGGGATATATTTACTGGGGAAAAGATAGTTGCCCCCCAGAGAAGCAGAGAAAATGTATTTGCCTACACCCAGAAGGAGTGGTTTGCAAGCGCTGATGTATACTATATTACAAAAAAAGCTGAGGGCAGGCTCAATCTAAAGTATATACTGGCACTGTTAAATTCCAAGCTATACTATATCTGGCTCTATAAGAGGGGAAAGAGAAAGGGCGAGCTTCTTGAGCTCTATGCAACTCCCCTTGAAGAAATTCCTATAAAGGTAATAGATTCTAGTGCTCAAAGAGAATTTATAAATATAGTGGATGAAATCATAGAGAGAAGGTCCAGTGGTGTTGAAAGCAGGGACCTAGAGTTAAGAGTGGATGAGATGGTCTGTGAACTATACGGTCTCGATAAAGAGGAGAGGGAGGAAGTATACAGATTCTATAGGGGAAAATTAGAGGCTAAGCAGTGCCTCGGTGAAAGGAATGAAGTGTGAAGAAGAGCGTAAAGGAAATAGAAAAGAGTATTAAAAAGACCTATAAAAAGGAGGTGTGGAACAAGTTTATAAGGGGGATAAAGGAGTTTGAGCTAATAGAACCTGGAGACAGGATAGCTGTGGCAATCTCTGGGGGAAAGGACAGCCTCTTAATGGCAAAACTCCTTCAGATGCTTCAGAGAAACAGAAGCTATGACTTTGAGGTAGAGTTTATCTCTATGAATCCAGGTTTTAGCAGTGCAAACCTTCAAAATATGAGGAAGAACCTGGAAGATCTGGGGATAGAAGCGCACATCTTTGATACAGATGTATTTGAGGTATCAAGCCTTATAGCAGAGGACTCTCCCTGCTATATCTGTGCCCGTATGAGAAGGGGAGCTCTCTACAGCAAGGCTGTAGAGTTGGGATGCAATAAGATGGCCCTTGGGCACCACTTTGATGATGTAGTAGAAACTATTATGATGAGCATCCTCTACACAGGAAAGTATCAGACGATGATGCCCAAACTAAAGGCTCAGAACTTCCAGGGGGTAGAGGTGATAAGGCCTATGTACTTTATAGAGGAGGGGGATATTATAGCCTATACTCAGAAGAACGGAATAGAGGCTATGAACTGCGGGTGTGCAGTGACCTCCGGAAAGATAAGTCCCTCCAAGAGAGCTGAGGTAAAGGAGATACTGAAAAACTTAAGTACCCTGGACAGGGAATTTAAGTGGAGGATATACAAGTCCTCCACCAATGTAAACCTGGAGAAGGTGATCTCCTACTACGAGGGAGAAAGAACTACCAGTTTTCTAGATAAATACTAATAGCTTTAAGGTCTAATGGAGGATAAAATAAAAAAGAGGGTGACCTGGGTCACTCTCTTTTGTTATCTATTATTGGTTACGGTCTAAGTTTAGCCATAGCTTCTAAATCTACATCAGCCTCATAGTCCACTCCATCTATCTCAAATCCATTTAGCTGCATGAAGTCCCTCTTATATCTGGCAAAGTCAGTTAACTCCTTAAAGTTATCTGCAGTTATATCTTTATAGATGTCCATAACTTCTCTCTGAACATCCTCTCTCATCTCCCAGGAATCTGGTCTGATCCTTCCCTTCTCATCCATCTCCATCTTATCTCCGAAGATCATATCTGTAAATAGTCTGTGAGTGTGAGCAATGGCATTTTCCTCTATCCCCTTTTCCTCCATTACCTTGAATAGTACTGTTGCATAGAGTGGGAAGATAGGGATGAATGCACTAGCCTTTGTAACGATGGCTCTCTTAACTGCTACATGGGCACTTCCCCCTAAACTATCCTTAAGTTTTTTGTTGAGGTCTAAAGCTGTATTCTCAAGGTGCTCCTTGGCACCACCTATTGTTCCTTCTCTGTAGATCCTTCTTGTTATCTCAGCACCAATATATGAGTATGCAAGAGTTCTGAATCCTTTAGAAACTACATTGGCTTCAGTAAGGGCGTCAACCCAAAGGTTCCAGTCCTCTCCACCCATTACCTTTATTGTATTGGCTTCATCTTCAGGAGTTGCCGG
>CAYSGC010000002.1:23512-36079 GCA_964430145.1 uncultured Fusobacteriaceae bacterium
TACTATTTTATCACTATATCTGTAACTTTTCAATCTTTATGGGGCGGACCTGTACTTGGTAAGAAGTGTGCAGGGGTGGTATGATTCCTTGGCCCTTCTGAGGTTTTCCTGACCAAGATCCTCCTCACGATTGACATAGGAGTATGAGCTGAATTCATTTTCCAGGAAAAACTTATTCATCCCCTGGTAGATTCCATCATAGAGGATATCTCCCTTTTCAATATGAATAAGAACTGTGTCCGGTGAAAGTTCCTCACCTATAGAAAAAGCAGCAACTCTTCCGTCAACTCTCAGAAGACCTCCCACAGCATCCAGTTCCTGGTAGTTTTTAAGCAGTTCTATGATTCCGTCCATCTCCCAGGAAAGCCCCTTGTCCAGGTGGCACTCCTTGTCCTCGCACCAGTTTTTCTGAAAATTAATGACCTCGTGGATATTGCTCTCATCTATCCTTTCATAGGTAAAGTCATAGGACCTTATAAATTTATTCAGGTGGTTTCTCTTCTTGTGATACTTTCTTCCCTTGAGAGATATAAGCTTGTCCACCTCATATATGTAGTCGAAGCGCTCCCTCTCCTCTCTGAGGGGGACGATATCCCGAAGGATCTCATAGATCTCCTCTGGAACAGCTCTTATAATATATCCCCTCTCTATATGTTTGAGAACCTCCTCCCTCAATCTCCTACAGTTATCTGAGATTGGAGGATAGATAAAGGGGGTATCTCCCTCTACCCCTCTTATAAGGAGAACCTCTTCATCCATAAAATACTCCAATTTTTTAGCCTTCCTCCACATATAGAGGTTGATAATGCTAAGGTCTCCAGTTTGGAACTTCCTTCCTATGGTCCTTTTAATCTTTTTGAGATCTTCTAGTTCTATTTTTTTCCATTCCATATGTCCTCCTTATCTCCTACTAAATTATCTACTGAAAAGTTGACCTTCTCCTTTAAAATAACAAAAGGTTTTAAATTTAATTTTCAGTATATGTAGTTGAGGTGATAGTATGGGTATCAGAGAAAAGGTGAGAGTCCTTCATAAGCAGCTCAAAGACAAGAGCTTATATGAGTATAACACCAATAAAACAAAGGTTATAAGGATAGTAAGGATGGGCTTCTTTGCCCTTGAAAACTACAGGAAAACCAAGTCCAATCTCTGGGCTTCCTCCCTGAGCTTCTACTCCCTGCTGTCCATAGTTCCCTTACTTGCAATAGCCTTTAGTATCGCAAAGGGACTGGGAGCAGATGCCATAATAAAGAAGGAGATCCTCAAGAACTCCCCCTTGCAGCCGGAAGCTCTGGAGAAGCTGTTGACCTTTTCAGACAAGCTTTTGGACAGTGCCAAGGGCGGAATCATGGCCGGGGCAGGTCTTCTGTTTTTAGGCTGGTCTGTAATAAAGATATTCTCCCTTGTGGAGAGATCCTTCAATGAGATATGGGGAGTAAAGAGGGGAAGGGCCTTTGTACGAAAGTTTACAGACTATTTTTCCATTGTCTTTCTCTTTCCCATGGTAATGATCCTGTCAAATGGTCTTATAGCCACCATGCAGATATATTTCTTAGAGAGGGAGGGAATAGTTTCTCTGGTTATAAAGCTAACGCCCTATATTCTCATGGTGTTCTTCTTTACACTGATATACCTCATAATTCCCAACACCAAGGTGAAGTTTACCAACGCCTTTATAGCTGGGATATTTACAGCGGTACTGTATAATCTTATCCAGTTTGTCCTTCTGAGATCCCAGGTTTTTCTCTTGAACTACAACAAGATATACGGTAGTTTCTCAGTAGTTCCCATATTTATAATCTGGCAGAAGGCCATATGGTTTATTATAATCCTTGGAGCCCACCTCTCCTTTATTCTGCAGAACTCATATAAATTTGGATATACAATAGGGGAGGCAAGGATGTGTATAAGGTCTAGGAGGGAAGCCCTTTTTGCCATAGTCTATATCCTTACACAAAATTACAGGATGGAAAAGCCTCCCCTTAATATAGAGGAGCTGGGGCACCGTCTCTCCATTTCCATGGGAGAGGTGGGACAGCTTGTGGAAGCTTTATTGGATGTGGATATAATCCTTGAGGTGTCCACCCCATCCGAGGAGAGGCTCTTTAAGATAAATAAAAATATAAATACCTTTACACTGGGGAAGTTTATAGAGATAATAGAGACCTACGGACACAGCAGGAAGATAGGGGGGGAGGAGCTGGAAGGAACCATGGAAAGGTTTAATCAAAGCTACAGAGGTAAGGAGTGGAATACCTTAATAAAGGATCTGTAAAATTTTTAGAGTGGAGAAGAAATTATAGTTATTGAATGAATTATTAGTAGTAATTTTGCTTAGATAATTTATTTCACGACAAGTTTACTCATTTTACCATTTATAAAAAGATAAAGTATAAAAAGAGGAGGAAGAGATGAAGAAAACTATACTGACACTATTATTTGCACTGATATGCTTTACAGCAGTGGCAGAGGAAACAATAACCAGGATAACTGTAAATGGCATGGGAAGGGTAGAGGTTGCTCCCGACAGGGCTGTAATCTCCTTTGGAGTAGAGAATACAGGAAAGGAATTGGCCCCCCTTAAGAAAGCCAACGATCAGGCAGCAAGGAAAGCTGTGGATGCGCTCCTGAGAAGCGGAGTAGCCAGAAAGGATATCTATACATCCAACTACAATATCTCCTACAACTACGACTATAGACAAAAATCTGAGAATAGGGAGAAGGTTTATACTGTGAGAAATCAGTTTAGGCTTACCCTGGACAATGTGGAAAAGGTAGGAGAGGTGATCACCATCCTGGAAAAAAATGGTGTAAATACCATACAGGGAGTAAACTACACAACCTCCAAAGCTAGGGAGGTGAAGCTTGAGGCACTGGAAAGGGCCTATTTAGATGCAAGGGGTAAGGCTGAACACTTGGCTAAGCTAGAGGGAAAAAGGATTGAACTTCTCTCAGTAAGCGAGGGAGGCTATATGCCGAGACCAGAGGTCTATATGGCTGCTGATATGGCCAGAAGTAAGAATACTCCAGTATATGCACCCCTGGAAGTAAATGTAGATGCCAGCGTATCAGCTGTATTTAAGATGGTTAAATAGAAGGAATATAAAAAAAGGAGCCGCTCCATCTGAGGAAGCGGCTCTTTGTATTAACTGGACATAGGAGTAACCTTTTGTGGGTCTCTAATAAGAATTCCATACTGAAAGAACTCACTGACGTCCTCTATACCGTGGTCGTTGAGAGGACATATATCTGCCCCATGCACCTGAGTATCTAGTCTGTAGAGAGTGAACTTAGAGTCACCATACTCCTTAAAGGCACTGAGGATCTTTCTGTTTGTTCTCCTGTGATACTTGTTGTCATAGATATATTTGATACTGATAACCTCATCCTTAACCGGTGAGTCATCTCCATTGAGGTATTGAGCAAACCTCTCCTCGTGGTTGTCACTCTTCTGAAGTACATGGAAGCTTCCCCACTGACCAAAGAACTTTCCATCGGAGTACATCTCGTGGGTTCTGAGGAAGTTTTTATAGATAGCCTTCTCCCTTTCCTTGTTAAAGTACTCCTTGTTTCTTCGGTTGGTATAGATTCTTTCAGTATCGGTAATATTATTTAAAACAAAGACAAAGTCCTGATAGTCCTCCTCTGGAAGAACATTTTTGTACTTTTCTGGATTAGCGTTGTAGTCCTCTCTGAGGTCTGCAACTACCTCCAGTACATTTTTTGTCTGGATATTTTTTACATTCTGAAGGATATCTCTGCTGTCAGCTATAGATGGACACATGGCAGCAGAGTAGTACTCAAGCTTACCTAAAACAGTTTCCATCTCTCCGCCGAGGTTTACATCCTCAACGATATCGTTGAGCTGCATAACGGCTAACCAGAACTGGTGCTCAATATCAAGACCTACAACCTTTATCCTTTTCTCCTTAGGAAGACTCTGGTTGTACTTGTAGAGATCCTTCCAGAAGTTTACGTCATCCTGGGAGTAATCGTAGGAACCTATAATTGAGTTGGCCACAACATAGAGATACTTCTCCTCTCCAGTTTCAAGGTATTTATTTATAAAGTAGCTGCTGCTGTATCCCATCTCAGCAAGGTAGTAGTTAACTCCTGCATTTTCATTTAGGTACATGAGCAGATTTAGTCTAAGGGTATAGTTTTCCTGTATCCCGTGGAGTTCCCCTGCTAAAAAGACTCTGTTGTCCTTAAGGTCGCTGCTGAATCCACTGTAGTCCTCCTGAGAGTAGTTCATACTTATCCTAGAGGAACTGTTCTTAAGAGTTTTATTTACATCTTTATTTTTTTGAGCGCTGGAACATGCTGTAAGAACGGCAGCCATGACCAGTAGCGAAATTGATTTCTTCAAGGCAGACACCTCCCTGTAAAGATATTATGTATATTATACACTTTTTTTGATATTTTGTTACTTAAAAAATAGAAACCCACCACTTTTACCCTAAGGATACAGTTGGTTAATTATTTTTATATTAAAAAAAGATAAAGTTTATGGGGCAGGTATACTACTATAGTGGACTTTTAATTATAAAAAAGATATGATATGGAAAAAACTGGGAGGTAAGGATGAAGATAATAACTACTCATATATACGCAGATTTAGATGCTCTATCCTCCATGGTAATGGCCAAAAAACTCTATCCAGATGCAGTTATGGTTTTTCCGGGAAATATCAGTATCAATGTGAAGAAATTTATAACCCTGTATCAGGATTTTTTAAATATAGAGAAGGTAAAGGACATTGATTTTGATCAGATAGAGGAACTTATAGTGGTGGATACCTCCAAGAAAAACAGGATTGGAAGGTTTGGAGAGGTGGTGGACAGGGTCGAGAGTGTAAAGGTCTACGACCACCATCCAGAGGCACCAGAGGATATAGATGCCCCCATTATAAGGAAGGAGTATGGCTCCAACACAAGCCATATGGTAGAGATACTGAAGGAGGTATTTGGAGGTGAACTGACCTTTGAGGCCTATGAGCTAAATGCTGGGCTCATGGGGATATATGAGGATACAGGGAACTTCACCTACTCCAATACAAAACCTATAGACCTTGAGACAGCAGGCTACCTTCTCAGTCTTGGAGGAGATATAAAGGTGGTTCATGAATATACCACCAAGGGTATTCGTGAGGATCAGAAGGAGACCTTCCTAAAGCTCATAGAAGCAGGGGAGATCCTGGAGTTTTCAGTGGAGAGGATATTCCTTACAAGATACTACTCTGAAGATTTTATAGGGGGAGTGGATGAACTGATAAATAAGATCAAGGAGCTGGAGGAGTGCAGCGCCTGCTTTATAATCTGCGGAAATGACGAGAAGGCCAATATAATCGGAAGAAGCTCAAGCATGGGGGTGCGGCTGGATGAGATCCTTGAGGGATTTCAGGGAGGTGGGCACTGGAATGCCTCCTCTGTTATAGCAAGGAATACTCCCTTTGATAAACTCTACGAGGATGTAAAGGGACTCATCCTGAAAAATATAAAGAGGGGAAAGCTTGCAAGGGACATAATGTCTACCCCTGTAAAGACCATAGAGAGAGATACTAAACTAAAGGATGCTCATAAGCTCATGGAGAAGTTTGGTTATACTGGTCTTCCCATAGTGGATGAGGGAAGGCTGTGCGGCATTATCTCCAGAAGGGATGTGGACAGGGCCATAGGCCACGGGTTTGCCAATGCTCCAGTAAGGGTTTATATGGCCACCAATATTGTATGGGCATCTGAGGAGGAATCTTTAGAGGAGATAAAGAGAAAGCTTGTGGAAAATGAAATTGGAAGGGTTCCCATCCTCAAGGACGGGAATCTTATGGGAATAGTAACCAGGGCAGATGTCTTGAGGCACCTCTTTGCCCAGAGAAAAAGAGTAGACAAGGGGCTCAAGGAGGAATCTAGGATTCTAAGGGAGGGGATAATTGATGGAATCGGGGCCGGACTGAGAAAAATTCTGGAGAGTATAAGGGAAACTGCAGCCAGAGAGGGAGTGAAGGCCTACCTTGTAGGCGGCATAGTTAGAGATATAATCCTCGGGATAAAAAATGAGGATATTGATATAGTTGTAGAGGGAAATGGAATTGAGTTTGCCAAAAGCCTCTGCGAGACCCTGGGTGGAAGGAAGGTAGTAAGCCATGAGAAGTTTAAAACAGCAGTTGTTGTGGTGGATGACAACCTGAAGATAGATGTAGCCACATCAAGGGTAGAGTACTATGAGTATCCAACATCTCTTCCCACTGTGGAATATGGGAGCCTTAGGGAGGACATGTTCAGAAGGGACTTTACAATAAACTCCCTGGCCCTAGAGGTGGATAACAACAGGTTTGGGGACCTTGTGGATTACTTTAACGGCTACAGGGATATAAGGGAGAGGAAGATAAGGATCCTTCACAATCTGAGTTTTATAGAGGATCCAACAAGAATAATCAGGGCCTTTAGATTTGCCAGCAGGTATGGTTTTGATATAGCTGAGGAGACCGAGAGGCTTCTTCAGGACTCCATAGAAAATGGTTTTTTAAAGAGGGTATCATGGCCGAGGGTAAAAACGGAGCTTAAGATAATACTGGGGGACAGGAAACCCCACAGAGCTCTCGAGTACCTGGAAAAGTACGGCATACTGAAAACTATTCATCCCAAGATAAGGTACAGCAGCAGGATGAAAAGACAGATAGAGAAAACAGCAGACTTAAAGAGGTTTCTGGATACTCTGGGACTGGAGAAGTGGATGGTAAACTTCCTTGTAGTGCTTGAAAACCTTAACAGTGATGAGCTGGATCTGGTCTTCAACAAGTTTGGTTTTTCTGGAAGCTTCAGAAAGAAATATCATCTGGGAAGCACCAAGAGAAAAAAAATTCTGGAGGAACTCAGTATTGCCAGGAAAAATTCCAGAATTTATGATATATTAAAAGAGGTAACCAATGAAATAATAGTTCTTCTTTACCTAGAGGGAAACAGGGAGCTGAAAGAGAATATTGAAAAATATGTATACACACTGAGAGATGCAGAATGTATGGTGGGAGGAAGGGACCTCATAGAGATGGGGGAAGCACCTGGAGACCACTTTAAGGATATTCTGAAGGAGGTATTCTACTTTCAACTTGATAATCCCGAAAGCAAGAGGGAGGAACTGCTGGAGATATTGGAGGAAAAGTTTAGAAATAATTAGAGGAGTAGATGATGCTGAAGAAACTGGTGATACTCATCCTTTTTGTGGTGATAGGGGGAGTGGGGTACTCTGTGGAAAAAACTTACTATGAGGACACAGAGATAGAGAGACTCCAAAACGAGATAGAGAGGATAGAGCACAGGATAAAGAGACTGGAGCTGTCAAAGAAGAGAAGAATGGAAAGGGAAAGAATGGGGGAAAGACCTAAGATAGGTCTTGTGCTCAGTGGGGGGGGAGCCAAGGGATTTGCCCACATAGGAGTACTAAAAGAGCTGGAAAAGCGCGGAATCCCTGTGGACTATATAACGGGAACCAGTATGGGAGCCATAGTTGGAGCTATGTATTCAGTGGGATATACTCCAGATGAGATAGAGGATGTTATAGGTTCCATAAACTGGGATGAACTTCTGAAGGACATACCAGACAGAAGGGATATCCCCCTGGAGGAAAGGATAGCCAGTGAGAGATACTCAGCTTCAGTGGCATATGATAATGAGTTCAACCTCTACTTCCCCAAGGGGGTAAAGCAGGGACAGAGGATGTATCTGAAACTCAAGGAAATATTGGGAAGCGGATCCGAGACCGTTGACTTTAGTACCCTTCCCATTCCCCTTAGGATAGTGGCTACCGATCTTGATAGCGGAGCGGCCACAACTTTTACCGAGGGAGATCTGGCTAAGGTTGTAAATGCAAGTATTGCTATTCCCACCCTGCTGGAGCCGGTACAGATTCGTGAACGTTACTATGTAGACGGAATGGTTGCCAGAAACCTTCCAGTAGAGGATATAGTAAAGATGGGAGCGGATATAGTAGTGGCAGTGGATGTAGGGGTAGAGCTCAGCGGAAGGGATGAGTACAACATCCTCACTGTACTGGATCAGCTTATGGCCATCCAGAGCAGCACCTCCACCCCTGCCCAGAGAAAGATGGCAGATATCCTCATAGAGCCGGATATATCCAGTTATAAAACTACGGATTTTGACAAGGCCAAGGATATAATTGCTCAGGGAGAAAGGGAGGCTGGCAAGATTCTGGATGAGATAGAGTTGAAGTCAGGTGAAAGGATAAGACAGTATCCCATTGAGAGAAGGGAGAAGGTCGTACAGAATGAGATGTATGTAACGGATATCTTCCTCAAGGGAAACAGGAATATAGATGAAAGGATAGTGGAGGCAAAGCTTGGAAAGGAGCTGCCGGCTACAGTAACTACCGATGATCTGGAAAGCCTTATACTGGATCTCTATGCCCTCAGCTATATCGATAAGGTCTATTATGAGGTAAGGGATGGAGCCCTCTATATAGAGGTTGTGGAGAGGCCTAGTAACTACCTCAGACTTGGGTTTAACTACGACAGTGAATATGGTACAACCATTGCTCTTAACACAGATATTCAGAATATAGGATTTGCAGGAAGCAGAAGCACCTTTGGAGTAAGCTTTGGAGACTATCTCAACCTGAATGCCAACCACTTTATGTACTACGGACTGGATAACAAGATAGGCCTTCTCTTTAACCTCTCCTACGATGAGAGACCCCTCTTCATCTATGAGAACAACAAGAAGAAGAGCGAGCTTACAACCCAGAGTATAGAGGCCAGAGCTTCGGTTGCCACACAGATTAACGATCAGATATTTATGGCCTATGGATACTCTCAGAAGTTCAGTGAACTCACTCAGGATGTGGGAAGGGATATCTATAGACAGCTGGAGTATGATGAGACCTATGGGAGCCTCTTCTTCTCCCTTACCCTGGATAGCTTAAATAAAACAGATTATCCTACCAAGGGGGTAAAGAGTAACTTTGAATACCTGTGGGGAGGAACCATGGGGACTGAAAATGTAGACTTCTACGGTCCATCCTATGTACTGGAGGGCTACTATCCTCTTACAGAGAGGTTGACTCTTATGTCCACCATTGGTGGCGGAAGTGTAAAGGGAGAGGATATCCTTCCTAATGAATACTTTAAGCTTGGAGGGGTAAGAAATGATGTAAGGAACAAGGAGTTTTCCTTCTATGGATACAACTCCCAAAGAAAGCTGGCCGATGAGTTTTTGATGGGACAGCTGGGAGTTCAGTACAGGGTATACTCCAATCTCTACTTGATATTTAAGTGGAATATAGCCACCTACTCAGGGGCTCCTATACAGACAACCAACACAAATGAGATGTGGGATGACAAGGAGCAGGGTTATGGTATGACAATAGGGGTAGACAGTCCCCTGGGGCCTCTGGAGCTAACTCTGATGCAGGACACCGATAACAGTGAGCTGCTAACACAGTTTAATATGGGATATATATTCTAAAAGATATAAAAAGGAAAGATCCGGCTGAGAAACAGCCGGATCTTTTATATACTTTCAGGTTTAGCTACAACAATACTCTGAAAGACGTGATAGATAACAAATCCAGGTTTAGATCCCTTGGGTTTTTTCAGGTTCTTTTTCAGGGTATAGTCGATGGTAAGCTTCTCTCCCGGTTTAGCTTTAGAGAGGTAGGCTGCTATCTCAGCCCCCTTTAAGATGAGTTCCTCTGAAAAATCTCCCAGGTTCCTGATGATAACGTGTCCTCCGGGAACATCCTTAGCATGAAGCCACATGTCATCCCTTGCAGCTATCTTATTTGTAAGATTGTCATTTTCAAGGTTGGTTCTCCCATAGAGGATCTCATAACCATTGTAGTTAAGAGTTCCATACTTATTTGGCTTAACCTTCTTTTTTTTCTTTTTACTTACAGTTTCCTTGACATACTTACCCTGTATAAGCTCCTCCTCTATGGATTCCAGCTCATCCAGCTGACTGCTTCCCTCCAGGAACCTCTTAACACTTTCCAGGTACTTTATCTCCCCCTCTACTTCATCCCACCTCTTGAGGTTGAATTCATATCCCCTCTTAAGTTTGGCATACTTACTGTAGTATCTGTCCAGATTCTCCTTGGGAGACCTTTCTCTGTCCAGGGAGATAGTTCTGTCGCAGTTGTTGTAGAAATCAAAGAGAACTGCACCATCCATCCCCTTTTTTATGGCAAAGAGGTTGGCAGCAAGGATATCCCCGGCTTCCTTGGCAGTATCATATTTTTCATTTTTAAGCATATCCCTCTCCAGGACCTTAAGGGTCTTCTTATTTCTCTTTATCCCCTTATCCACCTCGGAGGTCAGTCTGGAAAGGAGGTTGGAAAACTTTTCAGAGGACCTTGTAAGAGCTATATAGGAGTTTATCATCTCATTGATGGTGGAGTATTTTTCAACTCTGTCTGACTTGATTCCCTCAAGGTTAAAAGCAGAACCAAGGATAACCCTTCTGTCTTCGAAGTATACCCTGGGCTCAGGCTTGTTCTTCAATAGAGATAACAAGTCCTCATGGGATCTAATGGAGTTAGCCGTGTATTTACCTACCCCCTCGATATTTTTCATGACTCCCTTGGGAAGGGAGAGGAACTCCTCCACCTGTTTCGGTTCCACCTCAAGAGGATTTATCTTTTCATCCAGAATAGGCTGTTCATATCTTACCCCTGGAAGAAGGGGTCTCAGTTTATTTTCCTCTATGGAAAACTTCTTCATGAGATCTAAGATCCGATCCCCTTCATCCGTAAGGATGAGGTTGCTGTGCTTCCCCATAATCTCAAAGTAAAGTTTGAAGATCTTTAACTCCCCAAGCTCATTTAGCTTTCTGAACTTGAACACAAGGATCCTGTCAAATCCCAGCTGATCTATATCTATAAGGGTAGCCCCTATTAAGTTCTTTCTTAAGTTCAATGAGAAGTTCATGGGAGTGTCCAGGGACTCCTCCTTCTCAGTTTTTATATAGCATACAGGAAGGCTTGCATTGGCTGAAAAATAAAGGTTTGTTTTGCCAAAGAAGATGGCAAGGGACAGCTTGCTGTATTGATATATCCTTCCAACCTTCTTTCCCTCTACCTCGGCCTTGAGCTCCTCTTTGAGCTTTCCTATGGAAATTCCGTCTAAGTATAACATGGATCTCTCTCCTTTCTTGTAAAAAAATAACTTACCTGATTAGGTAAGTTATCTAAAATTAAACTTCTTTTTTAACAGCTATTAGATTTTTTGCATCTAAGCTGTTTATTTCAAATGTTGAACCGTCTTCCAATTCAACTGTAACAACTCTGAGGTTGTTCTTAGTGATCTTGAGGGTAGAGTACACATCGATTCCCTTCCCCTTAAAGAAATCCTTGATAATAGGAGTACCCTTGATCTCCACGATGTTAACGATGGAGTTTTTTGGAAACTCTGTGATAGAGTCCGGTTTAAAGTACTCGATCTTGTTTCTAAGATTTTTTAGGATAGCCTCAAATACATTGAGGAATGTCTCCATATCCTTGGGATCGATACTCTTGGTAATGCTTGAAATTATCATATTGTGATAGTTGTTGTGGTACCCGAGAGCTTCATTCCCCTTCTTTGATAGGGAAACAAACACCTTTCTTCTGTCAAGGTCCGATCTCTCTCTAAGGATAAATCCCTTTTCAGCCAGCTTGGTAACAGCCACAGTAGCAGTTCCCATAGTAATTCCAAGCCTTTCAGATAACTCATTCATAGTCAGTGAGTCTGTATCTATTGCTTCAATTACGTGAAGTTCTGTATGAGTAAGGCATTTGATCCCCTGCTTAAGAGCAAGGTCTTCAGTCTCATAAAAAAGCTTATAGAAATCCTCTATAACCTCATTCATTCTGTTTAGAACCATAGTTTCACCTACTTTTTAAGATTTTTAATTCTTTCCTCATAATCTCCAGAGAATACGTATGATCCTGCAACAAAGATATTTGCCCCAGCTTCGATACACTCTCCGATAGTTTCATGAGTAATACCACCGTCGATCTGAATATCGATATCAGATCTAAGTTCCTTTACTTCCCTGATCTTCTTAAGGGTAGATGGTATAAATTTTTGTCCCCCGAATCCAGGGTTTACAGACATAAGAAGCACCATGTCCAGTTCATCGATAACGTACTTCAGAGCTTCCACTGGAGTTGCCGGGTTTAGAGATACCGCTGCTTTAACTCCTGCTGCCTTTATAGCCTGGATAGTTCTGTGCAGGTGAGTAGTCGCCTCTGCATGCACAGTGATAAGGTCTGCTCCTGCATCTACAAAGTTTTGGATATATCTTTCTGGACTGTCTATCATTAAGTGAACGTCGAAGCAAAGATCTGTTTTATCTCTGATTGATTTAATGACAGCAGGTCCAAAGGTAATATTAGGTACAAAGATTCCATCCATTACGTCGATGTGTACCATGTCTGCTCCAGCTTTGGTTATAGCTGCAACTTCCTCTCCTAGTTTACTAAAATCTGCCGATAGGATAGACGGAGCTACCTTGATCATAATTAATTCCACCTCTCTAGTTTATATTTTTCGTAACATCTAAGGAAAAATTCATATCT
>CAYSGC010000002.1:36179-43615 GCA_964430145.1 uncultured Fusobacteriaceae bacterium
TCCATGTTATCCTGAAGAAGGTTTAAAATGCTGGACTTCCCTACTCCACTGGGACCACCAAAGGCAGTAATTTTATCCTTAATGTAATCTTTAATTCTGTCTATACCTATATTATTATAGGTGGAGATGAAGAATAAATCAATATCCAAGGCCTTGAGATACTCAAGCTTTTCTTTGATCTCCTCTAACTCCTCTGGGCTTATAAGATCTACCTTGTTTATAACTATAACTGGTTTTATCTTGTAGTAGTAAGCATTTAGCATAAGTATGTTTAGTCTCTCATAGTCAAGCTTTGGATCTACAGCAGAAAACTGTATAACCAGATAGTCGATATTGGCAACAAGAGGTCTGTTGATCATATTGCTACGCTCATGTACAGCTGTAATAGCCCCGTCCTCTCCGAACTCAACGATATCACCAACGATACAGTTGTCCTTTCTGTCCCTTCTCTTTAATACTCCACGAAGCCTGCACTCATATGTCTTTCCCTCTGAAACCACATAGTAAAATCCTTTAATCTTAGTTGTAACAACGCCTTTAATATAACTCACCTCTATCTATTAATAGTAACATCAATAACGGTACCCTCAGGGACGCTCTCCCCAGGTTGGACACTCATATCCACAACTACTCCCCCCTGAAGGTCGTAGTTCTCTATATAGGAGACATTTCCAAGTAACAGTTTTTGATTCTTCAGTCTTCTCTCAACACTTCCGAGATCCATTCCGATTATATCCGGCACCCTAACCATTGCCCCTGTAGTCTTTGTATTTACAAGAAGGGATACCTGCTGGTTTCTGTATATCATGCTTCCCCTCTGGGGCGTAGTTGCAATAACCTGGTGGAAGGGGACATTGCTCTTGCTGGTATATGAGATATTCTTAATTGTAAGCCCTAGCTTCTCCACCTCTGCTCTGGCTTCATCTAGTGTGAACTTGGTCAGGTCGGGAAGGGTTATCCTGTCCTCACCTTTACTGGTCCATACCTTTATAATTCTTCCCCTCTTTATGACACTCCCTGCCTTAGGCAGCTGGGCGTATATCTTCCCCTTGGGAAGAGCTGAAAAATCCTCACCCATCTCCACTACCTTAAATCTGCCCTCATCTATAAGAACCTCAGCTTCCCTTACTCCCTTACCTGTAAGGTTCGGGGTCTCATATAGGAACTGATTAAAGTAAAACTTTAAAAAAATATTGGCTGAGAAAAAAATAACAGCTATGGCCATCAGGGCCGAAAAAAGATAAAATTTTATTCCCTTCATTAACTCCTCCATAGGTGTGAAATCTTTAGGAAAATCATAGCATATAGGAGCTAAAATAGCAATAAATACTTGCTAATTAGTAAGGTAAGTGTTAAAATGGAAGCAATCATTTTTTACCTAAATTAGGAGGGATTTAAGCGTGGCAAAACAGTCTTGGGAAAAAGGTATTGCAAGAAAGATGTATACTGAGGAGCAGATTGCAGCAAGAGTAAAGGAGTTAGGAGCTCAGATTACTGAGGATTTTAAGGATAAAGAGGAGGATATCATCGTTATATGTCTTCTGAAGGGTTCTATCCTTTTCATGGCGGATCTTTGTAGAAGTATAGAACTGCCTCTAAAGATGGACTTCATGAGTGTGTCTAGTTATGGAGATGATTTCATAAGTTCTAGAGAGGTAAAAATTGTAAAGGACCTTGATGAGAACATCATGGGGAAACACGTAATCGTAGTAGAGGATATCATCGATTCAGGTCTTACTCTTAAAAAGGTAATGAAGATATTAGGTAACAGAGACCCTAAATCTATCTCACTATGTACACTACTTAATAAGGACGCTAGAAGAGAAGCTGACGTTAAGGTGCAGTACATTGGATTTAACATAGAGGACGAGTTTGTTCTAGGGTATGGTCTTGACTACAAGCAGGAGTATAGAAACATCCCTTACGTAGCTATCATGGGACCATTAGACGAAGAAAACTAAGGAGTAACAGAAAATAGGAGTTGAGTAATGAAAAAACATAAAGTTGATGTGATGATCTCTAAGGAGGAAATCAACAACAAGGTAGTAGAGCTTGCTAAGGAGATCGAAAAGGATCTTAAGAAGAGTGACAATGAGGTAGTCTGCATAGGACTGCTAAAGGGATCAGCTATATTTATGGGAGATCTGATTCGTGAGATAAACCACCCTATGAAGATGGACTTCATGAGTGTATCGAGCTATGGAAGCAGCATGGAAACATCTGGTGTAGTTAAGATATTAAAGGATGTAGATGAGGATGTAGAGGGAAAGGACCTTCTTATTGTAGAGGACATCATCGATTCGGGACTTACACTGGAGTATGTGACAAAGTTTCTACTGAACAAGGGTGCAGCAAGCGTTAGAATATGCACACTTCTAGATAAGCCATATAGAAGAAAGGCAAATGTACCTGTTGATTATGTTGGGTTTGAGATCCCAAATGAATTTGTAGTGGGATATGGAATAGATTATGCAGAACTTTATAGAAACCTACCATACATCGGTAGAGTTACTCTTCTGTAACAGGAGGGAAGATGTCTTTTAAACATAAGAAAAAATTTGGTCAAAACTTTCTTACCGATCAGGGAGAGGTATTGGCAAAGATAATGGAAGTATCTGGAGTAGAAGCAGATGATGCAATACTTGAGATAGGACCTGGAGAGGGAGCCCTTACAGAGCTTCTTCTGGAAGCATCAAGAAAGGTAACATGTATCGAGATAGATACAGACCTGGAGAAGATCCTTAGAAGAAAGTATGAGAGCCATCCAAAGTTTAACCTTGTGATGTCCGATGTACTTGAGGTGGATTTTGATGAAAAGATAGGAGAGAAGGTAAAGGTAGTTGCGAACATCCCTTACTACATAACATCTCCCATCATAAACAAGCTTATTGAAAACAGAAAATATGTAGATGAGATCTATATAATGGTACAAAAAGAGGTGGCTGAGAGGGTCTGCGCCAAGAGCGGAAGGGAGAGAAGTACCCTTACCCTGGCTGTGGAGTATTTCGGAGAGGCGGAGTATCTCTTTACCATACCTAAGGAGGCCTTTACTCCGGTACCTAAGGTAGACTCTGCATTTATGTCTATAAAGATAAGAAAGGATAACCCTTATATCGATAAGGTATCCGAGGATGTATTCTTTAAGTATGTAAAGGCGGCTTTCTTCAATAAGAGAAAGAACCTTGCCAACAACATGACAAGTCTTGGAATAGCAAAGGATCTTGCTAAGAGTAAGCTGGAGGAGGCTGGAATAGCTCCTACCAGAAGAGCAGAGACACTGTCTATCGACGAATTTATGGATCTTATAGAAGTATTTGAAGGTACTTCTAAGGGATAGTTTATAGGGATAAAAAGACAAGTGACCTCCGGGTCACTTGTTGATTTTTTAAAACTCATAAGAGGAGAAGCCTTTATGCACAGTTATGAATTTTTTATTGAGAGCGAAAAAAAACACATTGATTTTATAAATAAGATAATAGAGGCCTATGAGGGTGTTGGAGTCGTAAGGACCCTTGACGCTAAAAACGGCCTTCTTAAGATAATTTCCACATCTGACTACGCAGACCTTGTAAGGGGCATTGTAGAGGATCTAGATGCAAGGGGTGTAACAGCAAAGATAACCAAGGAGGGTCCTTGGGAGGGCGTGCTGTAGTTCCTGGAAGACAGAGTAGATGACCTAAAGATAAAAATATAGAACTTTTTGGGAGGAGCGACGTAAAATGGAAAGATTAGAAAAGCTACTACATTTTGTGGTGTCACAGATGGTAAAGACTGAAGAGGAGATCAGAATCACCTATGAGCTTATTGATGAAACAGTTACCTTCAAGGTAAGTGTAGCAGAGGGAGAGCTTGGAAAGGTAATTGGAAAGAACGGACTTACAGCAAATGCTATAAGAGGAGTTATGCAGGCTGCAGGAGTTAAAGACAAACTAAACGTAAACGTTGAGTTTTTAGATTAGGAAAGGCTGGAAAAAAGATGTCAAATTTATTAAATGTAGTAAAAATATCCGGAACTTACCACCTGAAGGGGGGAGTGAAGGGAGTATCATACCTGGAAGATCCAAAGGTTTTAGAGGGGAACAAGGTAATTGTAGAGACACCAGCGGGACAGAAGAGAGTGCTCACGGTAATAGAGGTTAAGTCTCTTCCTGGAAACAAGATTACCCTTGAATTTGAAGAGGTAAACACAAAGAGCGAGGCGGCACTTCTTGCCAACGCCCTTGTCTATATAAAGAGAGAGCTTATCAATATAGAGGAGGACGAGTACCTTGTAAGTGATATTATAGGGATGGAAGTTGTGGATAATAAATATGGAGTTCTTGGGAAGATAACAGACGTATTTGAAACTGGAGCCCACGATGTCTATGTGGTAAATGAGGGTGCAGCAGAGATAATGATCCCTGTGGTAGACGAGTTTGTTAAAGAGGTAGACTTTGCAGGGAAGAAGATAGTAACTGAGATTATCGATGGGATGTTGCCAGAAAAGGGGTAGAGGATTTTGAAGATAAATATATTAACCCTGTTTCCAGAGATGTTTGTTGGATTCAAAAATGAAAGTATAATAAAAAGAGCCATAGAAAAGGGAGCTCTTGAGATTAATGTGATAAATATAAGAGACTACACAGTGGGAAGACACAATCAGGCAGATGACGTTCCCTTTGGGGGGGGAGCCGGGATGGTGTTAAAGCCCGAGCCCCTTCTGAAAGCCCTGGCTGATATAGAGGGTAAACATGAAGAGGGAAGTAAGCCTGGCAAGGTGATCTATACCTCGCCTCAGGGAGACAGACTTAACCAGGAGATGGCCAATTCTCTGGCTCTTGAGGGGGAGATTACAATAATTGCCGGTCACTATGAGGGAATAGATGAGAGGGTAGTTGAGCAGAAGGTGGATATGGAGATCTCCATAGGGGACTTTGTACTTACTGGAGGGGAGCTCCCTGCCATGGTTATAGCAGACGCTATAGCCCGTCTTGTACCTGGAGTAATTAAGAAGGAATCCTATGAGAATGACTCATTCTACAACGGGCTTCTGGATCACCCACACTATACCAGACCAGCAAGCTATGAGGGACTGGATGTACCTGAGGTACTTCTCTCTGGGCACCACGCCAAGATAGATGAGTGGAGGCTGAAGCAGAGTCTTAAGAGAACTCAGGAGAGAAGGCCAGACCTTCTAGTGGGAAGAGAGTTCACCAAGCTTGAGAAGAAGCTAATGAAGGAGATAGAGGAAGAAAAAAAGTAAAGGAGCACGACTATGATCTATAGATTAAGGGATAAAACTCCTGTAATAGGTGAAAACAACTATATAGCAGAAAATGCTACTGTAATAGGTAATGTAAACCTAGCTAAGGATGTAAGTATCTGGTTTGGAGCTGTTGTCAGAGGAGACATGTCTGCCATTACTGTGGGAGAGGGTTCCAATATTCAGGATAACTGCACCGTTCACGGTGACGCACCCTTCCCAGTAACAATAGGAAGGGGAGTAACTATAGGACACAATGCAATCGTTCATGGGTGTACCATTGGAGATAACTGTGTAATAGGTATGGGAGCTATCATACTTAACGGAGCTGTTATTCCCGACAACTGCCTGGTAGGAGCTGGAGCAGTGGTGGGGGCCAAGACGGAGATAGAGGAAGGAATGCTTGTGGTAGGAAACCCTGCCAAGGCGATAAAGAAACTTTCAGATAAGAACCTTGATTACCTCAAGTATGCAAAAAACGTCTATATAGAGGATATTGATATATACTCAGAGGGACTAGAAAAGATAAAGTAAGGAGAATCCATGAGAGATAAAGTATACCTAGGACTGGTACACTATCCAGTTTACAATAAGAGAAGTGAAGTAGTATGTACATCGGTGACTAACTTCGATATACACGACATATCAAGAACATGTAAGACATATGATGTTAAGGGATACCACATTATAGTGCCCCTAGATGCTCAAAAGGAGCTTACAGAGAGAATCCTTGGATACTGGAAGGAAGGATTTGGAGCAGATCACAACAAGGACAGGGAGGAAGCATTTGCTACAACCTATGCCACTGAGTCCATAGAGAAAGCTATGGAGGAGATAGAGAAGGTAGAGGGGAAGAGGCCTAAGATCATAACAACTTCAGCCAAGATCTATCCTAATTCCATCTCATATGAGAACCTTTCCAAGGAGATCTTTGAGGATGACGATGTTTACCTACTGCTCTTCGGAACTGGTTGGGGACTGACAGAGGAGATAATGGAGCAGTCAACTCACATCTTAGAGCCTATAAGAGGAAAAGCAAGATACAACCACCTTTCAGTAAGGTCGGCAGTATCAATCATACTGGACAGACTACTAGGAGAAAACTAAAAAAGAAGCCCTTTGGCTTCTTTTTTTCTGATAGATAGAGGAAGCTCTTTGAAGGAGCTTTTTCTTTGGGAAATGGAGGAATTATGTCGGTCAGAAATGTTGTGAGGATAAAGCCTCGTAAAAATATATTTGAACCCCTTGGGGTAAAAAATATAGATATAACAGAGATAGCCATACATGAAAGAGAAAAGAGAATAGAGATAACCTGTGTGATAACTGCTCCGGGAAACTTAAGTGAGCTGGATAAGATAGAGAAAGCTCTTCACAATAAGTTTGGGGATGGCTCCGAGTTTGATTTTGATATAGAGTTCCTCAATAAGGAGATCAGTAAGGATGAGCTCAGGGAGATAATAGAGAGGATTATAAGGGAGATAAAGAAGACCAATGCTATCTCCAGATCCTTTCTCTACCTCTACAGGATCAATATCCAGCCAGGTTTTATAAATATAGAGTTAAAGAATCAGGTGGCTGTGGAGACCCTTATAGGTTCCAATGTGGACTATAAGCTGAATACAGCCCTTCAGAAGTATGGGATAGATAATTTTCAGATAAAGCTTGTGACGGGAGATTTTACTAAGGAGCTGGAGGAGATAGATGCCGGCCTCATAAAGATCACCAAGGAACTGGAGATGAAGGTAGAGGAGGAGAGGGCTAAGGTAGTACCTCAGCAGAAGCCTAAGAAGGAACCCAAGGCCAAGACGAGCGAGAGTAAGGATGTTATCTACGGAAGAGAGATCAAGGGTAAAACCATTAACTTTGATGAGTTCACTGAGATCTATGACGGGGAACAATGTGTATTGGAGGGTCAGGTATTTGCCACTGAGGAGAGGGAACTGAGAAGTGGTAAAATATTATTTACCTTTAGTATTACAGATTATACAGATTCTGTTTCATGCAAGATGTTCCTTGAAAAAAAGAAGATGGATGCCCTTGTATTAAAGCCTGGTACCTGGATAAAGGTAAATGGAAAGAAGCAGAGGGATAAGTTTGCCAACGATGAGGAGACTCTCATGGCAGGGTCTATCAACAGGATAGAATCCAAGAGTGTAGAGAGAAAGGACAATGCAGAGGAAAAAAGAATAGAGCT
>CAYSGC010000003.1:0-34423 GCA_964430145.1 uncultured Fusobacteriaceae bacterium
TTAAGTATATTTCATAAATAAAACTCTTGATTTATCTATGGAATATATGTATAATTATTATAAGGATATATTGAAAGAATAGTTGCTGAGAAAATACTACTTATAGACAATGCAAGACTAAAAATGCGACTAATAACATAAAAATAGAGGCTGTATGGTTAACTTTAACACTACTTATTTAAGGGAGGGATCGATATGACACTAAAGAAGATGAAAAAATCACAGGAAGTTTTAAAAGCTATGGTAATTCATGAGAATGGAGTGGTAACTCATAGAGGATTTACATCATATGATGCAATTGTTGATTACAGAGAGAGAAACAAGAGGGACAGAGTAGTTCTGGAAGAGGGAACTAGAAACTAAATTTTGAATCTAAAGCAGCCGCTAAGGCTGCTTTTTTATTTGTTTAGACTTTTTGCTGAAAGATCTTTTGTCAAACAGGAATTTTATCTGGAAGGAGTATAGGTATAGTGAATAAAATTCTGATTTAGGAGGTAAAGAATATGTCTATAAGCACCATGGGTGGAGATAAGGGAAAAACATCTCTCTGGAGCGGGGAGAGGATAGCAAAGGAGAGCCTCAGGGTAGAGGCTTACGGAACAATAGATGAACTCAACTCCCACCTGGGAGAGGCAAAACACTATGTAAAGGTTGAAAGGGTAAGGGAGATAATAGACGGGATACAGGAGGACCTTTTCAGGGTAGGTGGGAGCCTTGCTACCATAGGGAAGTTTAAGAAACCTGTGGAAAAGCATCACGTGGGACACATAACCAGCCTGGTCTATGAACTGGAAAATGAGTTTGAGTTTAAGGGGTTTGTAGTTCCCGGTATGACGGTGCAGTCTGCCAAGCTTGATGTGGCAAGAAGCGTAGCCAGGAGAGCAGAGAGAAGGGTCCTAGCACTGGCAGCAGAGGAGGAGGTGTCTGAGGAGGTAAGAAAATATGTGAACAGGCTCTCGGACCTCATCTATCTCCTGGCCAGAGTAGAGGAGAAGGCTGAGGGGAAGATAAGGCTTGTGGAGTGGAAGTAGAGAGAGTTGTGTGAAGATAAAAGCAGCCTTATGGCTGCTTTTATTTGGAAAGATCTATTCAATTTGACCTGGAGCAGAGGCAGTTTAGAGGTTAAAAATTTAAAAAATAATGTTCCAAGGAAGTTTAAAAGAACGAAAGGTCTATTTATATAATAGTAATATAAAAGTATAAAATAAAAATGCTTAAAAGAGTGACAAAGTCACTTATTGGTTTTGTTTTAATGAGATATAATTTAATCAGGAGATTATTATATTTGAGGTGAGGCATGAGAAGTTTAGCTTGGTATGGTAGAAGGTTCTTTAAGTACTATATTCTAAATCCCGGATACAGGGTTGTCTATGGTTCATTTGGGAACTACTGCAGATGCAGGAAGAAGCATGAAGAGGGCGGAAGGTAAAAACTTTAATTTTTTAGCAGTGACTTGGTGAAAGAAGGTCAAAAAAGCAACTGAGGTTGCTTTTTTTATTGTGAATGGGGTGAAAAAATAATATAATTTAAGAAAATAAACAGAGATGGGATGATGAAAATTGGCGAAGATAAATAAGGTTACGGGATTTATAGACAGTGTCATAGGAAAAGCAATAGTTGTAGGGGTAGAGCTTTATGGAAGGGATAAGGCAGGATCTATGGAGGAGAGCCTTTCAGAGCTTAAGGAACTGGCGAGAGCTGCCAATATCGATGTAGTGAAGGTGGTGAAGCAGAGACTTGCCAAGATAAAGGTGGGAACCTATCTGGGGAGAGGGAAGCTGGATGAGATAAAGATGATGAGCAGGATCCACGGGGCAGATATCCTCCTTGTGGATGACGAGCTTTCAGGTATTCAGATAAGAAATATGGAGGCCTACCTGGATATGGAGATAATAGACAGAACAAGCCTGATCCTGGATATATTTGCCACAAGGGCAAAGACAAAGGAGGGGAAGCTACAGGTGGAGCTGGCAAGGCTTAAGTATGCAAAACCAAGGGAGATCGGCGGTATGGGAATAGCTCTTTCCAGACAGGGGGGAGGAATAGGAACAAGGGGACTGGGAGAAAAGAAGCTGGAGGTAGACAGAAGAAATATATCCAGAAGGATAAGCGAGGTAGAGAAGGCCATAGAGGATGTAAAGAAGCAGAGAAACGTCCAGAGGCAGAAGAGGCAGAAGAGCCACCTTCCTACAGTGTCCCTTGTGGGATATACAAACTCGGGAAAATCTACCCTTATGAACCACTTTATAAGGCAGAACAACCCCCTGTGGAGCAAGCATGAATCACCGGCTCAGGACATGCTCTTTGCAACCCTGGATCCCTTTCACAGAAAGATAGCCCTGAAAGACAATCTGGAGTTTATTCTGGCAGATACAGTGGGATTTGTAAGCAAGCTACCCCACTCACTGGTAGAGGCCTTTATGTCTACCCTGGAGGAGGTAAGGGAGGCAGACCTGCTCCTCTATATCCTGGATATATCCAATGATGAGTATGAGCACCAGTTAAAGGTGACCCAGGAGGTAATCAAGGAGCTGGAGGCAGATGATAAACCCTATATAATAGTAGAGAATAAAGCGGATAAGCTGGGGGAGGGAGTAGAGAGGGAGCACAGCGATGTCTTTGCTACCTCTGTAAGGATCTCGGCTCTTACAGGAGAGGGAGTGGACACCCTAATAGAGGAGATAGAGAAGAAACTTCTTACCAACTTCACGGAAGTGGAGATGCTTATCCCCTATGACAGGGGAAGGCTTGCTAGCTATATCATGGACAAAACCAAGGTAGTGGAGCATGAGTACAGGGGAGACGGCCTCTGGGTAAGGACAAATCTCAATGTCCACGATATTGAAAGGTACAGAGAGTATATAAAAAATTAAGAGTCCCCATGGGGACTCTTTTTTAATTGAATTTATCTAACTGAAGCTACCAGGGAATCTGCCTCATTCTTTAATCTCTTAATCTTTTCATTTTCACAACCCTTTCTTGAGATAAGGCTTCTGATGGATTTTAACCTCTTTAACCTGTTTCTTCTCTTGGAAAGATTTCTTTTGAACATAACAACATCCCCTCCTATTTTATATTAAAGAGTTTTCACACTTATTTTGTGTAAAACTGTATAGCTTCTACTTGGCAGGACAGGATTTCCTTTAAATAAAATAAAAATATGCTCCTTGGGGAAGCATATTTTCAGAGGGTTATATATTTCAAAAAATGGTTGATTTTAAACGTAAGCTTCCTTGTTTGAGGAAGTAAGAAGAGCCTGGATCTTAGACATAACTAAGTTTACAAACCTTCCCATAATAAAGATACAAACTAAAGCCATAACAGCTGATTTTATTCCAAACACAAACATGGATGAAATTACCACCATGGAGTCTACAATGGCCATACATGAACCTACAGGTATCTTAAGGTACTTGCTAACTACTTGAGCGAGAATAACAGTACCACCTGTGTTACTTCCCACAGCTACAGCCAGTCCGATACCGCTTCCCACAATTATTCCTGCAAAGATTGCCCCTGCAAGGGGATTGTTTCCAGAGAAGTTCTTGAGGGTATCAAAGGCAAAGAAAGCTTCTGCAAGCCCGGTATAGGCAGGGAATAAAAAGATTCCGCAAAGACACTTGACTGCATATTCCTTTCCGTAAACATAGAGTCCCAAAAGGAAGATAGGGACATTAAGAGCCAGCATGGTAATTCCCACAGGTATTTCCAGTAGGTAGTATATAAGGGTAGACATTCCTGTAACTCCTCCAGCAGCAAGCTTAGAAGGTATAAGGAAGTTGATTATTCCCAGCGAACAAATAAATAAACCAATATTGATAATCAGGAATTCCTGAGTATACTTTTTAATATCCATTTCCATCTCCTTTGTTTAAAAAAATAGTATAAATAAATACAAAATACTTCTTGTCAGTAAAAATCGCACAAGAGGAATTATACTAAATAAATGTTAGAAAAGCAACAAAAATATTAAAATTTAAAAAAAGATTTTCTGTGGGTTTCAGGAAGATAAAAACCTCCTGAAAGCTTTTTATTTCAAGGAGAAAAAAAGAGATGATATAGCAATGGTTATTGAGTGTTCAGGTGGAGTGCAGAGAGGGGAAGGAGGCGCTTATATCATCTAATTTAATATGACACATTAAACTAAGTGTGATAAAATAAAGATCTAATTTAGCAGGATATGGAAGTATAGAAGTGAAAAAAGTATAGAAAGTGAGATGGCCCCAAGAAGGTATGTATTTAACCTTGGGGAAGTAAAGCTGTATTAGGAGGATATAGATGAGAGAACAATTTGCAAATATGGAGATGCTTGGAAGTACGTATAAGATAAGCTGCGGAATAAGGGGAGACCTTACATGTAATATCTATGTATGCCTGGGAAGCGGGGAGTATTCAGCTGAGGAAACAGCTAAGGCTCTTTCAGAGGCAAGGATGAAGGAAGATATGGAGTGGGAGCTCTACGACTTTGAAGAGGAGAACGGTGGAACTGGAGTAGGGTATACATTCACTCATTCTGATGAGTCCAGTGAGCTGGAGGTAATGGTGGAGCTGTGCACAATGAATGGATATAAGTGCGTGTATGAGCTTATCGCTGAGAGGGGAGACCTGGACCAGGGGGAGGAAGCTATAGAGGAGCTATTCGGTGAGTTTATCGATGAAAAGTTTGAGGAGATAGACAGGATAGAGGATGAGATAGCTGAGGAAGTTAAAAAAGGGGAAAAGTCTTCAAAAAGAAAGTAAAAGGTATCCAGAGTTTTCTCTGGATACCTTTTTTTATAGAAGGGCATTTAGTCTTTCTATAGCCTTCTCCAGTGTTGCGAGGGATTTATAATCGGATTCGGTAAGGAAGGTCTCTACCCACTTCTCAGATGAGGATACTACTCTTCTACCACCTTCTGAAAGGCGTATCTCGGTCTTCTTCATCCCCTTATTTTCAGAGACCTCTATCTGAAGAAGGTTGAAGTAGCCGAGGTTTCCTATCATCCTGCTCATCATGGGTGGGGAGATGGCCATCCTTTGAGCCAGGGCATACTGGGTAGTCCCCTCTGAACTATCTATGTGAAAGAGAAGAAGATATTCAGAGTAGCTGAGGGATATATTAAACTCTCTGGAAAGAAAATCCTCTACAGACCTTTCCAGCATCATCTTTGCCTTTCTCATGGTTCCCAGTTTAAATAGTGGTTTCATCCTTTCCTCCTGCAATCCTCTCTATAATAGAGTAGTAGTTATCGATAGCTTCATTGATATCTGCTACAGCGTCCTCCTCCTGAAACTCCCTAGAGATATTCTCAGCCATATGGATCCTGTAGGCAACCATCATCTCCTGGGCGCTAGGAGAGAGGTTAAGAGCAAACTTAAGAGGGGTCTCCGATACCACCCTCCTTGTAATTAGTTCCTTCTTTTCCAGCTTCTTGATAACCTGACTCACCTGGGAAAGGTTCAGGCTGGACATCTTAGAGAGGTCGTAGAGGCTGGAATCCGGGTTGTGGACCAGGTACTGAAGGCATATTAACTCTGTATGGGAGAGGGCAACATTGTAGACCCTTTTCATGTATTTTTTCAGAGATCTTTCAAAGAGGAACTTTCCCCTGTGGATCTCACAGATAGTTTCAAAAAACTGCATAGACTACCTCCTGTCAAAAAACAATATCTTCATATTATAACACAGAGGTAGAAATACCCCTAAGACATATTACCTGGAAGTAATGTAAAGGTGAAAATTCATTAGGCTATCCATTCATGTATCAATAGTTATTTTAGTTAACGTTGACTTTTTTGAGGATTTCAATATCCCCAGCGTAACCCTGTAGAATTTCTCCGTTAATTAAAATTATTGGAGGTAAGTTTTGAGAAAGTTATTATCAGCTTTGATATTATTGGTGGCAGTTTCCAGTGCTTATGCAGAGAAGGGTGAGTTTTCATATATTCCTAAGGTAAAGGTAGGAGCAAGCAAGATCGACCTAGATTACGGAGGGTATTCATATAGCGAGACGGAACCGACATATGGTGCAGGGATAGATATCCTCTATGGTTTCACAGAGAACTTTGAGGCGGGAGTAGGAGTGAGCCTTGAGAGAAACTATATTGCCAAGGGTTTTGCAGATTATATCGGAGAGTCTGAGGATACAAGATTCGGTCAATTATTTATAACGGGAAGATACAACTTCAGAAGCAGCTCTGAGTTGACTCCGTTTGTCCAGGCTAAAGTCGGTGTAGCTAAAGGGGGAGAAACATTCTATTCAACTGGAACTATAGATTATGTACCTGGTTCAGCAAGACTAGAGATAGACCCTACACTTGTTTATGGGATTTCAACAGGAGTAGAGTATAGGAACTTTAACTTAGAGTTGGGATATGAAATTATCAAGGTTGATCTTGATTTAGAAGTAGAGGAGCAGACAGGGAAAAGAAGAAAATTATCTGCAACAGAGGAGGAAGATATCAAGACTATCTATCTGGCTCTGGGGTACAGATTCTAGTTTGAATTTTAAAGGGAAATTACCCTAGACAGAAAAGCCGCCAAAAAGGCGGCTTTTTTAATTACCTCTTTATAGTATAATAGGTTATCAATATAAAGTTAGTTTTCAGGGAGAGAGAGATGTACTATGAGGAGAGAGTAATAAAGGATAAGGAGTTAGCTAAGGAAAGCTTCGCAGGGGATGAGTTCCTTGAGGTGGTATTTGAAAGGTGTAATTTTACAGAGAGCAGGTTTGATGACAGTGACCTGGAGGAGTGCACCTTTGACAACTGCGACCTCTCCCTTGCTAACTTTAACGGAGCCAGGTTCAAGGGAGTAAGGTTTATAGGGAGTAAGATACAGGGGATAGACTTTTCCAAGAACTCAAGCCTCTTCTTCGACTGCACCTTTGAGGGGTGTACCCTGAGGTACTGTACCTTTGGAGATCTCAACTTAAAGGGAGTTGAGTTCAGGGAAAGCCAGGTTGAGGAGAGCACCTTTGAAGGGTGTGATATGAGGGGGTCAGTAATAGAGGGATGCAGCTTTAGGGGAAGCAGGTTTAGCAGGTGTGACCTGAGAAAAGTAAAGTTTAAGAGGACCGAGGATATAGGTATAAATCCTGTGGAGAACAAAACTGAGGGGATGGAGGTTCCGGCCCTTGAGGCAGTGAACATTCTCAGCCACTTTGGAATAAAGCTTAAATAGAGGAGGAAGTATGAAGATATATGAGGAGTTAAGAGAGAAGTATAAAGGTATAGAGGAGTACAGTGTGGAAAGCGGAGACTGGGAGGATGCAGGGGCAGAGGCCTACAAGGAAGGGAACTACCTGAAGGCTGTAGAGGAGTTTCAGAGAGTGATAGTATCTATTCCAGACCACTACAATGCATATGAGATATGCAGCTACGCTCTCTATGAAAGTGGAGAGAGGGAGAAGGCTGTAGAGTATCTGGAGGAGGGTATAGAGGTGGCAGAATCCTTTGAGGGTGAGGCTAAGCTTCCAGAGGAGATGATAGAGGATATGAGAAGGAGTCTGGAAAGGATGAAAAAGGGGGATGAGCTGGACGAGAACTACATAGCTGAAATAATGGAATAAAAGAGGGAAACTTAAATGTGATGCCTGCTTCTAGAGAGTGGCATTTAGATCATTAATAAAGAGCTAGAGAGAGTTGGGATGAGCTGCACCAATTGGCACAAATAGATTTTTAAAAACACCTCAAAGTTTATAGAGGAAACTTTATACTATAAAAATCTTAGAGTGACCGGAGATGGTTGTCTGGGGTCACAATAATAATGTGTCTTCATTCCGTTGTACTGATTAGGTTCTATCTAGAGCCCATATAAGGAATGAAAACCTTGGCTTACTTAAAAGACCGTATTGAAGGTCTTGAACTTTGGGCACCTTTCTTTCAAGATAAAGATATCAAGGTTTTAAAGATAAAATAATCTTAAAAAAAGTAGCTGACCATAAGTGGTAATTCACTTAATAGGTCAGCTACTTTTTTTAGTCTAACGTTATAAACTTAGGTTTTCTTTCGTTGAAAACAGCATAGTAGTCAAATCCGCACCCCTTCAGCAACTCGAAGGCTTTATCGAAATCCCTGGCTACGTGGGAAGCGATGTGGGAATCGGAGCCTATGGTGACAATCTCTCCCCCCAGCTCCCTGTATTTTCTCAGTATCAGGTCGTTGGGATAGGGCTCAGAGGTACCATATCTGTAAGCAGAGGTATTTATCTCCAGTCCCGAGTTGTTTTTAACAAGGGTTTTAAGGATCTCCTCTATTAGATCCCAGTGCTTTTTATAGTCAATGGTGTGGAAGTCCCTGTGGACATTTCTACCATACCTCTTTATAAAGTCCAGATGTCCGTAAACTGAGATATCCCTGAAGATACTGGCATTTTTCAGGGTCTCCTGGAAGTAGATGGCGTGGGCCTCATCCCTTGTTTTACCCAGAAAAAAGTCATCCTCCACAGGGTTTTTTCCTACAGCACAGTGGGTGGAACCTATTATAAAGTCAAGGTCACTGTTGGCTGCAAGGACACTAAACTCATCTGCAAGGTGGGGCTGGAGTCCAAACTCTATCCCGATATTTATCTTAACCTTTTTTTTCAATCTTTCACGGAAATCCTTGAGGAGGGAGATATACTCCTCCATGTCAAATTCAAACTCGGCACTTCCAGAGGGGAAATCGAGATCCACATGGTCTGTAATGGTAACCTCCTGGATATTGTTTTCTATGGCATAGTTAAAGATATTTTCCAGCTTCTCCTGGCAGTCACCGGAAAAAAGTGAGTGGATATGGCTGTCGGCTATATACATTGAAATCCTCCTAAAGTCTATTTTTAAATAATTGTAACTAAATAAACCTCCCTTGTCCACATAAATGAATTGAGAGAGGCTTTGTTTTATCTATTATAGAGAGGAAGGCTTGGGGGTTTGAGGGAAGGAAAAAGCCTTGACAAGAAGTAGCCCGTTTGCTATAATTAAGCGTTGTTTAAATACACACATTGATTATTTCTAGGTGTGGTGTCTGATATTCAGATGTCCTAGTTTTGAGATCAATGGAAGAAAAAACCAAAAATCAGGAGGAAACAAAAATGGCAGTAGTAACTATGAAACAATTACTAGAAGCTGGTGTACACTTCGGTCACCAAGCTAAGAGATGGAACCCTAAGATGGCTAAGTACATCTTCACAGAGAGAAACGGAATTCACGTAATCGACCTTCACAAGTCACTTAAGATGATCGAGGTTGCTTACAACGTAGTAAGAGAAGTTGCTGAGAACGGTGGAGAAGTTCTTTTCGTAGGAACAAAGAAGCAAGCTCAAGAGGCAGTAAAAGAGCAAGCTGAAAGAGCAGGAATGTACTACATCAACAACAGATGGCTTGGAGGAATGCTAACTAACTTCCAAACTATCAAGACTAGAGTAGCTAGACTTAAGGAACTTGAGGCACTTGACGCTGATGGAACTCTAGATACTAAGTACACTAAGAAGGAAGCAGCTAACATGAGAAAAGAGCTTACTAAGCTTTCTAAGAACCTTTCTGGAATCAAGAACATGAAGAAACTTCCATCTGCTATCTTCGTAGTAGACGTTAAGAAGGAAGCACTTGCAGTAACTGAGGCAGTAAACCTTGGTATCCCTGTAATCGCAATGGTTGACTCAAACGTAGATCCAGACAACATCACTTACCCAATTCCTGCAAACGACGATGCAATCAGATCTGTAAAGCTTATGGCTACAATCGTTGCTAACGCTATCATCGAAGGAAATCAAGGTGCAGAAGTAGAAGCTACTGAAGCTACTGACGAAGTAGTTGCAGAAGGTTCAGCTGAGTAATTGATACTTTAAATAAAAAAGTAATCTTATAGATTAACCTGGATTGAGTACTTGAAACTAGTACTCAATTCTTGTATTGTATAGGTTGTGTACAGGAGATGTAAAAAGCTCCCATAAAACAGCTAGAAAATACTATAAAATAATACTATTAGACCAGGAGGAAATAGAAATGGCAGCTATTACGGCTAAGATGGTAAAAGAGTTAAGAGAAATAACAGCAGCAGGAATGATGGACTGTAAGAAAGCACTAACTGAAAAAGACGGTGACATGGAAGCAGCGATCACTCTACTAAGAGAAAAGGGAATGGCTAAGGCAGCTAAAAAGGCTGATAGAATAGCAGCTGAAGGACTTATCTTCGACGGTGTATCTGCAGACAACAAAACAGCTATCCTAGTTGAGTTCAACTCTGAAACTGACTTCGTAGCAAAGAACCCTGAGTTCGTAAACTTCGGAAAGAAGCTTGTTGAGCTTGCACTTGCAAACAACGTAGCTACTGCAGAGGAGCTTAAAGCAGTAGAGGTTGACGGTAAGACTGTTGAGACTCTAATAACTGAGCTAATCGCTAAGATCGGAGAAAACATGACTCTTAGAAAGGTTGAGAAGGTAACTACAGAAGCTGGTTTCGTAGCTACTTACAGCCACATGGGAGGAAAGCTTTGTGTAGTAACTGAGCTTGCTGGAGAGGCTAACGCTGAGACTATTGAAAAAGCTAGAGGAATTGCTATGCACGTAGCAGCTATGAACCCTGGATACCTTAAGCCAGAGGATGTAACTGCTGAGGACCTTAAGAAGGAGATGGAGATCGCAAGAGTTCAGCTTCTAGAAGAAGGTAAGCCAGAGAAGATCATCGACAACATCCTTAGAGGAAAAGAAAGAAAGTTCTATGAGGAGCAGTGTCTTGTTAAGCAGGTTTACGTAAGAGCTGAGGACAAGGAAACTGTAGAGCAGTTCGCTGGAGACAACACAGTACTTTCATTCACTAGAGTAAAAGTTGGAGAGGGAATCGAGAAAAAAGAAGAAGATTTCGCAGCAGAAGTAGCAGCTCAAATCAACGGTTAATTATAAAATTATAAAGGGGGTGCTTAGCATCCTCTTTTTTTGAACGAGGAGGAAAGATGAAACCTGCATATAAAAAAGTACTATTAAAACTAAGTGGAGAAGCACTAATGGGAGATCAGGATTTTGGTATCTCATCTGAAGTGATCGCTTCATATGCAAGACAGATAAAGGAAGTAGTTGAGCTAGGAGTAGAGGTAGCTATAGTTATCGGAGGTGGAAACATCTTTAGAGGACTCTCTGGAGCAGAGCAGGGAGTAGACAGAGTTACTGGAGACCACATGGGAATGCTGGCAACAGTTATCAACTCACTGGCACTACAAAACTCTCTAGAGCAGATCGGTGTACAGACTAGAGTACAGACTGCAATAGAGATGCCTAAGATTGCAGAGCCGTTTATCAAGAGAAAGGCTCAGAGACACCTTGAAAAGGGAAGAGTAGTAATTTTTGGAGCAGGAACAGGAAATCCTTACTTCACAACAGATACAGCAGCAGCACTTAGAGCTATCGAGATGAATGCTGATGCAGTGGTAAAAGCTACTAAGGTAGACGGAATCTACGATATGGATCCTGTAAAGTATCCAGAGGCTAAGAAGTATGAGAAGGTAAGTTATACAGAGGTTCTAAACAAGGACCTGAAGGTGATGGACGCAACGGCTATATCACTGTGCAGAGAAAATAACCTTCCGATTATTGTGTTTGACTCACTAACTGAAGGAAACATCAAGAAGGTAGCAATGGGTGAAAACATCGGTACCACTGTAGTAGAGGGATAGTAAAATTTTGATCGAGGATAACTTTGACAAAATTCTTTAAATAAAGTACGATTAAGATAAGAGAAAGTATGAAACTTTGAGTAAATTTTAGGAGGAAAAAAATGCCAGCAAATAAAATGATGAAAGATTGTCAAACAAAAATGGATAAGGCAATAGAATCTACAAAGCACCACTTTGCTTCAATTAGAGCGGGAAGAGCAAACGTATCTATGCTAGACGGAATAAAGGTGGAGCAGTACGGTTCTGAGATGCCACTAAACCAGGTTGGAAGTGTGTCAGCTCCAGAAGCTAGGCTTCTAGTAATCGACCCTTGGGATAAGTCGGTAATCCCTGCTATCGAGAAGGCTATCCAGGCTTCAAACATCGGACTAACTCCAAACAACGACGGTAAGGTAATCAGACTTCAGATTCCTGAGCTGACTGCTGAGAGAAGAAAAGAGTATGTAAAGATGGCTAAGGGAGAGGCTGAAAACGGTAAGGTAGCTGTAAGAAACATCAGAAAGGATGCTAACAACCACCTTAGAAAGCTTGAGAAGGACGGAGATATCACTCAGGATGAGTTAAAAGAGTTTGAAACTAAGGTTCAAAATCTTACTGACGACCACATCAAGAAGATCGACGACCTTTACAAGGCAAAGGAAAAAGAGATCACAACTGTATAGTTGAATTATTGCAGAGTCTTAGGGCTCTGCTTTTTTTATTTAAAAATCAATTTCTGTTAATATTTCTCCAGTATCCCTTAGTATAGTGAAGAGGGAGGTGAGATTTTATGAAGATCTACAAATTAGCAACTTTATCGATATTTTTAATGACTAATCTCTTGATGTTTGGATATGTAAACCCCCTTGGAAACCTTTCCCTAGATGAGATTCAGGGGGATGCAAGAAAAAGAGCGGAGATGACAAGGATAGCTGAGATAGAGGAGGACATGTATCTAGAGAGAAGCCCGAGAGAGGTTCAGTGGCTCACAGAGGAGGATCCGGAAGACGCCAGGCTTATAATGTATCTGGACCCAGCTGTGGGATATGGACCAAGAGGAGAGTATGAGCTCATAGAGGCCATAGAATACAAGTATCCTGACGGTACAACAAGAATTGTATCCTATGACGGTACAGTTCTTAAGGAAAAGTAAAAAGCCGGTTTTGCCGGTTTTTTTATTTGATGAAGCGTAGAAAGTATTAAAGGGATTTGTCAGGTGATGGGAGTTTGAGTGATTCACAGGGTCTAAAATTAGGGAGATTAGATCAAGAAAATTTCATAGTAAGTTGGTCGACAATTGTGTTTTTTTATTATATAATACGTGAATGTCTTCAAAAGTATGCAAGGTGACGCAGAAGGTTCACTTTAGGTAAGATAAAATACAGATACAATAGAATCAGAGAGGTAATTGAAGGTGTTAAAAAAGATCAGGATCGATAACGACTTGATAGGTTATTCAAGGGAAGAGGGGAACGAGGAGAGGCTTCTGAAGCTTTTCACAGAGGGAAGGTTTGAGTGTGAGAGGGTGCTCCAGTCCAAGGAGGACAGGGATGTAAAGCTCATTGAGATAGAGGGGAAGAGATATATACTCAAGAGGGAGAGGGGAAGGGGAATCCTGGACACCATCCTTGGAAGCAAGGCTCTTATGGCCTATAGAAACCTCATGAAGCTGAGGAGCAGGGGGTTCAAGAAGGTATTTGATATCCACTTTGTAGTGGAGAAAAGAAGTGGAGCAGCAGTGGAGGAAACCTATATCCTCATGGAGTATATAGAGGGGCATCCTCCCAGAACGGTGGAAGAGTATGAGAGGGTGATGGAGGCCATAAGGGAGCTTCACTCCCTAGGATGCTACCACGGAGACTGCAAGCCTAAAAACTTCATTATAAGGGAAGGAGAGGTGTACCTCATAGACAGCAAGTTTAAGAGAAGTTGGTCCCTGAGTCTTGGAAAGTGCAAGGATGTGGTGAGGCTTCAGAGGAGAACCGAGGAGACCCTTCCCCTAAAGAAGTACTTTAAGGGTTACAGGTTTTCTCCAGCCTACTACCTGGCTATCCTCCTTATATATAAAAAGGAGATCATAAACGGGGCAGAGTTTTTAAAAGAGGTCTTATAGACCTCTTTTTTTATAAATTAGGGAAGAAAGCTTGACTGGAGGGGGAGATAATAATAGGATATCTAAAATGAAGTAGAGGAGAAGAGATGAGGACGGTAATAATTTTTTTAATTTTATCTACCCTTACCCTGGCCATAGGTACTGGAATGTTTATTACCGTGGGAGGGACAGGAATATTGGCAAAAACCTTTAAGGGGGGAGCCAGAGGATAGGTGCAGGATGCTATGAGATCCTCGAGTATGCAGGACCTGTAGTAATGATATTGTATAGCTTAAACTTCCTGGGAGAAAAGGTGAGCAATCTACTATAGATTAGGAAAATAACATTAAATATGATAGAATACTATAGATATTTTTTAAATACAAATCCTATGATAGACAAAAGAGACTGGCAGGTGACAGCTTTGAATATGAATGTACCAAACCATATAGCCATAATAATGGATGGAAATGGAAGATGGGCAAGATCTAAGATGCTCCCAAGAACTATGGGGCATAGAGAAGGGGCAAAGACTCTGGACAAGATACTGAACTACTGTGGAAGGATAGGAGTAAAGTACCTTACAGTATATGCCTTTTCCACAGAGAACTGGAAGAGACCTGAAAAAGAGGTAAACACTCTTATGAAGCTTTTCAGCGAGTATATGAAGAAGGAAAGAGATAAGATGATGAAAAACGATATCAGATTTATGGTATCGGGAAGAAGAGAGGGAGTGGATCCAAAGCTTATAGAGGACATAGAGGAGCTTGAGAAGGCGACCAGAGGAAATCAGGGGATCACTTTGAATATAGCTTTTAACTATGGGGGAAGATCTGAGATAATAGATGCAGTGAACAAGATCATAGCCGAGGGAAGGGAAGAAATATCGGAGGAGGAGTTTTCCAAGTATCTCTACAATGACATCCCAGACCCGGAGCTTCTAATAAGAACAAGCGGTGAGATCAGAATCTCCAACTTCCTTCTGTGGCAGATAGCGTATTCAGAGATATATATAACAGACCTTTACTGGCCACAGTTTACCGAAGCCGAGATGGATAAGGCCATAGCTTCATACAATAAAAGAGAAAGAAAATTTGGAGGCTTAATAGATGAAAAGTAGAATCTTGGTAGCAATATTTGGAATACCTCTGTTGTTCTATATTCTTTATAGCGGGGGACTTCTGCTGCTACTCTTTGCCAATGTAATAATCGGGGTATCCCTGCATGAGTATTACAATATGATGGAAAAGAGCGGCAGGGCTCCATATAGAAAACTGGGAATTCTTGCAGGACTGGCTATTCCCAACGTTCTCTATCTAAACCATCTTGGAATGCTGGAAAGGGACGCGGTATTTTTAATCCTTGCAGCACTATTTATAGGAACCACTGTGGAGAGGATATTTACAAACAGAGTAAAGGATAGCAGCCTCGATATCGGAGGAACTGTTTTAGGAGTTATCTATATCTCTCTTCTCTTCAGCCATATTATCCTTATAAGCGGTCTTCCAAATGGAAACCTGTGGATACTGGCGGCTCAGATAATGGTATGGGTGTGTGATTCAATGGCATACTTTGTGGGACTTGCCACTGGAAGAAAGTTCTTCAAGGAGGGGCTATGTCCTATAAGTCCTAAGAAATCCAAGGAGGGAAGCCTCGGCGGAGTGGTATTCACAATAGTAGCCTTAATTATTATGAAGTTTACACTTCTTGCCAGTGTGGATGTATCCCTTGGAAAGCTTATAGTGGTGGCTGTAGGTGTAGCTGTAGTAGCTCAGGTAGGAGACCTTGTGGAATCTCTCTTTAAGAGGGAGTTTGAAGTGAAGGATTCCAGTAATATCCTGGGAGAGCACGGAGGGATGCTGGACAGGTTTGACAGTATGATCTTTGTAATACCGACGCTATATTATATTCTAAAATATGTTATACTATAAAAGCAGTGTGAACTGCTTTTTTCTTTTGGAAAAAATTAGAGATCAAATTTAAATAAATTATAGTATTTAAAGTTATAGAGGGGAGAAAAATATGAAAAAGATAACTATATTGGGATCCACCGGGAGTATAGGGACAAGTGCCATAGATGTCATAAGAGCCCACAGGGATGAGTTTCAGATTGTGGCTATGAGTGCCCACGGAAACCACAAGCTTCTTATGGAGCAGATAAAGGAGTTTAGCCCTGCATATGTATCCATAGGAACTGAGGAAGGGAAGAAAGCCATAGAGGAGAGGTATCCTGAACTCACCGTATACCTGGGAGAGGAGGGGCTGAAAAAGCTGGGAGCCCTGGATGAAGCGGATATCGTTCTTACTGCAGTCAGCGGGAATGTGGGGATAGAAGCAACTGTGGAAGCAATCAAGAAGGGTAAGAGGATAGCCCTTGCCAACAAGGAGACCCTGGTATGTGCAGGGGAGCTGATAAATAATATGGTAGAGGAGTATGGAGCTGAGATAATACCTGTGGACAGTGAGCACAGTGCCCTCTTCCAGAGTCTGGAAAGCGGAAGAAGGGAAGAGGTGAGCAAGCTTATAATTACGGCTTCTGGAGGGCCATTCAGGGGAAGGACCACAAAGGACCTGGAGAAGGTAAAGCTTGAGGATGCTTTGAAGCACCCAAACTGGGCAATGGGAAGGAAGATAACCATCGATTCCTCAACCTTAGTAAATAAGGGACTAGAGGTAATAGAAGCCCATTACCTTTTTGGGATAGACTATGATGATATAGAGGTAGTAGTTCACCCTCAGAGTATAGTCCACTCCCTGGTAGAGTTCAGGGACAGGTCTGTAATAGCCCAGCTGGGAATAACGGACATGAAGGTACCAATTCAGTATGCCTTTACCTATCCAGAGAGAGGGGAAAATAACCTCACTGAAAGGCTGGATCTGGTAAAGCTGTCGAGGCTGGACTTTGGAGCTCCAGACATGGAGGTGTTCAAGGGATTGAAGTTTGCCTTTGAGGCTGGAAGGACTGGAATGAGTATGCCCCTTATCTACAATACTGCCAATGAGGTAGCTGTGGACCTATTCCTTCAGAGGAAGATCCAGTATCTGGATATCTACAGGATAATAGAGGAAGCTATGGAGAAGCACACTCCCGTGGAGCTCAAGGATGTAGAGCAGATAAAGGAGATAGACAGAAACCTCAGAGATGAGATTTATAGAAGGTATTAGAAGATCCGGGGGAGAACTCCCCGGAATTTTTTATTATTAAGGAAAGTGTGGACTTTATAAAAAATCAAATGAAATAGCAACTGTTTCAAGTGATTATTAGGATGTAAAGTCACGTTGTTTTTTATTAGTCAAAAAAATAGTTGTCTATGGAGGGATATAGGGGATAGATCGTCAAAAAAACATCAATATTATATATTGGTATAATTTACAAAAAGTATAGTATATTTATACAGGAAAGAAAAACCCTTATTTTGAAACCACTTTCTTAAAGGAAGATTCCAAATAAGAGAAGGAGAGGGGTAATAAGGTTTTTATAGATACTTTAATCGGATAATAATTCTCATTTTTAAATATAATAATCCCTCAAAAAAGAGAGACCACCCAAGGGTCTCTCTTTTTATATTTAATATCTTACTTGGTTCTATACTAGGATTTCTTCCTTGGCCTCCTTCCTCTTCTTTAGGTTGATCTGAGGCTCCGATGGCATGGAGAAGTGAGGTATGAACCTGTCCAAGCCAGTGGCAGTTAGGATTAGAAGTGAAGCTACTGCTATTACAGCCAGGAAGTTATATCTTATAAGGTCGGTAGCTATAAAGGTGTGGAGGGGATATACAGTAGAGGCAATCCCCAGGTAGAAGCCTATATATACGTGCCAAGGAATTAGCTGGGAACCAAATACTCCCAGGGCAGATCCAAATGCGGCATTTCTAAGTCTGAGTCTGTAGATATCTTCCTCCTTCCCCTCCACATTGTCATCTACCAAGTTTTTTATGATAGGACCAATGGTCACCACCTGTGCCATCTCATCAGCCAGAGCAGCATTTCCAACTATAGAGAGAAGTCCATTGTAAAACATAAGCTGCTTTACGGAGTTGGAAGCTTTCAGGATCAACCTTGACAGGGGATCGAAGGCCTTTATCTTGGACATGATACCTCCAAAGGCAGAGACCCACATCATCATAACGATAACCCATGAACCTGCATCCTCAAATCCGCTCTGGAGAAGACCTAAAAATACCCCTGTGGAACCTATGGTACCTGCAATATTCCCAAGGATATAGGAGGAGACGATTCCAGTAAGAAGACAGATCACTGTGGGAAGTCCCTTAACAGCTGCAGCTAAAACAAGAATTAGCGGGATACACATATACACTGGAACACTTCCCTTAACCTGATTTAGAAGAACTATAGCAGAGGGCCTCTCGCTTCCCAGAGCTGTCCATACATCTGCTGGGATCTGGTTTATGGCATCTGTAACATTTCCTATCTCCGAGGGAAGTCCCATGACAACAGAGACACCGTAGTATACTCCCACTGCCACAACCAGACAGAGAAGGGACCATACCCCCTGGTGCTTTATACGGTGGATAACCTCCACCTTCTGTATACCAGATGTAACCACTGTGGTATCTGATATAAGGCCGATACTGTCACCAAAACACGCCCCGCCTGCAATGGCTGAGGTAGTCAGAAGGATATTTCCCCCAACTATATGATTCAGCCACAAGAAAACAGGAGCACAGGCAGCAAAGGTTCCCCAGCTGGTTCCCGTGGCTACCGAGAGAATACTTGTTACAAGAAGACCTGTAACAGCTACAGTTTTAGCAGTAAGCCCCAGGTTGAGGGAGAGCTTTATGATGGAAGCCCCCACACCACTCACCATAAACACCTCTGCCATTGCATAGGCAAACATAAGTATAAAAAATACCAGTATCATCTCCTTAACGTTGTCCACTGCCGAATCAAAAAGGTCCTGCATCTTCACCCTTTCTGTAATATACGCAATAAAAGCTGCATAGATGGTGGCAAGCGGTGCCGCCACCAGTGCATCAAAGCCTCCCATCATAAGTCCTGCCATCAAAAAAACAGGCGTTAATTTTAACAACCCCATAATATCCCCCTCTTTTAATTGTTTTTATTAAAATTTGATTTTAATGCAGATGAATAAATTTCATATAAAAACTATTCAACATTAAATATATATATAATCATTTTCCCAAATTTCAAACTTTTTTTGAAAATAAGATTAAAATTCAGTTAATTTATTAATTGATTTTAATCTTGTTATATGGAGTTTTTAAACATAAAGACTACTGTTTGGATTAATAAAATCAAGGTTAATCTAACAGATTGAATATATGAGAAACAGTTTTTTTACTTTGTTAACTTTTCATTTTATATTTTTATTAATCTTTTGATATAAAATTTTAATCTTTTCGAAATTTATTTAAAAAATTAACTGCTCTAGGTTTTGAGGTATACTAGAATTATCTGAAAAATCTAGAGAAGAGGTGTAGAGGATGAACAGAGTATATGCAGTGGACCTTGGGAGGATGGATTACCTGGAGGTTCTTGAGATACAAAAAAAACTGGAGAGAAAGGCGGCTTTGGAGGGGGAGGTGGGTTACCTTCTCATAAGCGAAAGCGATCCTGTAATAACAGTGGGAAGAGCTTCAGAGGAGGATGAGGTAATCTACTCCGAGGAAACCCTTAGAGCTCTTGGTATAAAAAGGTATTCTGTGGAGAGAGGGGGAAGGGTAACCCTTCACGGTCCTGGACAGATTGTAGGCTACCCTATAATTAACCTTGAAAACTACAAAAAGGATCTCCACTGGTATCTGAGCACACTGGAGGATGTAGTTGGAGAGGCTCTGGATGAGATAGGGGTGGAAAACCACAAATCTCAGGGGAAAACAGGTGTGTGGACCCATAAGGGGAAGATATGTGCAATAGGGGTTAAGGTAAAGAGGTGGGTTACAACCCATGGTTTTGCTCTGAACCATACGATAGATCTAGATCTCTTTAAGGGGATAAACCCCTGCGGACTCATGGAGTATGGTGTATCCAGGATAGAGGATTACAGGGGGCAGGTAGAGAGAAGGGTGGTAGTTGATGCCCTCTGGAGAAGTTTTCAGAGAAGGTTTCAGTGTGAGCTTATAATAGGTCAGGCAAAAGACCTTCTTTAGTTGTTGCTCTACTATAATTTTGTTATACTATAAGTAAAGTATTTAAATTAAGAGGTGAAAAAGTGGGAAGATTAATAGTTATAGAGGGGACTGATTCCAGCGGTAAGGAAACCCAGACAAAAAAGCTGTATGAGAGGCTTATAAGTGAGGGAAGAAGGAGCAGAAAGATATCCTTTCCCAACTACGAGAGTCCAGCTTCAGAGCCGGTAAAGATGTATCTGGCCGGGGAGTTTGGAAGGGATGCCAAGAAGATAAACCCCTATCCAGTATCAACTATGTATGCCATCGACAGATATGCATCATATATGACCGACTGGAAGGGAGAGTATGATGGGGGATCTATAGTGGTAACCGATAGATATACCACATCAAATATGGTACACCAGGCATCTAAGATAGAGGACCCTTCAGAGAAGAAAAGCTACCTGGATTGGCTGGAGGACCTGGAGTACAGAAAGATGGGGATACCTGAGCCCGATCTGGTGATATTCCTGAATATGCCTACAGAGATGGCCAGAAAACTCATGGAAACAAGGAAAAATAAGATAACTGGCGAAGATAAAAAGGACATCCACGAGGGAGATAGCGATCACCTGAGAGAGGCCTATGAAAATGCCTGCGAGATAGCTGAGAAGTATGGGTGGAAGGAAGTTAAGTGTGTGGGAGAAAATGGTCTTAAGACCATAGATGAGATAGCTCAGGAAGTGTATGACCTGGCAGAGGGAATTATCTAGCCTTATGGTTTAAGGTTGGAACTTGCTGCTAGGTAAACCTTCCATATAAAAGTTCTATTTGGAGGAAGGATGAATTTACTGATAACGATATTTATTTTAGGAATAATAATATTTATACATGAGTTGGGGCACTTCTTGACGGCTAAATACTTTAAGATGCCTGTTGCGGAGTTTGCCATAGGGATGGGGCCTAAGATCTACTCTCATGAAACCCTTGAAACAACCTACTCCATAAGGGCTATTCCCATTGGAGGTTTTGTAAATATAGAGGGAATGGAAGTGGAGAGCAAGGTAAAGGACGGATTTAACAGCAAGCCTCCTATAGCAAGGTTTATAGTGCTTTTTGCAGGGGTGTTTATGAACTTTATCCTGGCCCTTGTAATTATCTACGGAATGGTAGTTGCCAGCGGAAAGGTAATACAAAATGAAGAGGCAGTTGTTGGAAATGTTATGGAGCAATCCAAAGCCTATAATGTCCTTCAAAAAGGAGACGAGATCCTGGAGATAAATAACAGGAGTATAGATAAGTGGGATGAGATCCTTGGAGTAGTCAGGGAGGAGATAAAGAAGGAGGGGGACACTCTCAAGATGGTGGTTTTAAGGGGAGATGAAAATGTATCCCTTGAGATAGAGCCTTACTACGACGAGGAAAGGGAGCAGCCTATAATAGGTATCCTTCCTGACTATTCAGTTGAAAAGTATGGATTGGCAGAGGGGTTCAAGGTAACGGGAACTACCTTTGTGGACATCTTTGCTCAGACCCTGAACGGCCTGAAGATGCTGGTAACAGGTAAGGTCAAGGCAGATGAGGTAACAGGACCTGTGGGAATGATAAAGGTTGTGGAGCAGGCAAGCAAGGGGGGAGCTCTTCTTCTTGTGTGGCTTACTGCGGTTCTCTCAGTAAATATAGGAATATTTAACCTGCTGCCCTTCCCGGCTCTTGACGGAGGAAGGATAGTGTTTGTGGTGCTGGAGCTTCTGGGAGTAAATGTTAACAAGAAGCTGGAGGAGAGGCTGCACATGGCAGGTATGATAATCCTTCTGGGACTTATCCTGCTTATTACAATGAATGATGTGAGCAATATATTTATAAGAAAGTAAGTGTAGTGAAGTTTAGAAGAGATTTTAGATAAAAGGGTGGATAAGATGCAAAATATAAAGAATATGAAGCTGTGGTATCCCTATGCACAGATGAAGACCAAGGGAGAGAACTTCCACGTGGAGAGTGCCAAGGGAACCAGGATAAAGATAAAGGATGGAAATGAGCTGATAGATGGTGTGGCTTCCTGGTGGTGTGCCTGCCACGGATACAGCAACCATGAACTAAATATGGCTGCTATGGAGCAGATGGAGAAGTTTTCCCACGTAATGCTGGGGGGACTTACCCACGACCCAGCCAAGGAGCTGGCGGAACTTCTGGTGGAGATAACTCCAGAGGGATTAAACCACGTATTCTTCTCGGACAGCGGATCGGTGGGGGTAGAGGTATCCCTGAAGATGGCCATCCAGTACTTCCATAACAAGGGGTATGAAAAGAAGTCTAAGTTTGTAGGTCTTAAGAATGCCTACCACGGAGATACATTTAAGGCTATGGAGGTGGGGGATGACCCGGATTTCCACGGGGCATTTTCCAAGGTGTTTAAGGATGCCTATCATATAGATCCTCCAAGAAGGGGATATGATGTAACTGAAGCCGAGGTAGAGGAGGATATAGCTAAGCTGGAGGAGGTCCTTGCAGAGAAACACGAGGAGATAGCAGCTTTTATAGTGGAGCCACTAATTCAGGCAGCGGGAGGATTTAACTTCTACAGCTCAAGGTATCTAGAGAGAGCCAGGGAGGTCTGCGACAAGTATGATGTACTTTTAATCTTTGATGAGGTAGCAACGGGGTTTGGAAGAACCGGTAAGCTCTTCGCTGTGAACCATACAAATATTGTTCCCGACATGATGATCCTGGGGAAGGCTCTTACTGGGGGATATCTGGGGCATGCAGCCACTGTGGCTTCCACAAAGGTATTTGAAGCTTTCTATTCAGATGACCCAGAGTATGCCTTCATGCACGGACCTACATATATGGGGAACCCTATAACATGTGCTGTGGCACTGAAGAGTTTTGAGATATTTAAGAGGGACAACTACCTGGAGAGGATAGCCAAGATTGAAAGGTACCTGGTGGAGAGGTTTGAGGAGATAGAGTCCGATCTTATAGATTCCAAGAGGGTTTTTGGAGTTACTGGTGTAGTAGAGGTAAAGGATTCCAAGGATCTTAAGGGGTTCCAGAAGTTTGCCTATGACAGGGGAGTATGGCTGAGACCCTTTGGAAGATATATGTACACTATGCCACCTTATATAGTAGAGGAAGATGAGATGGGCAGGATAGTGGATGTAATGAAGGAATGGTTTGATCAAAGGAAAAACTAGTGTAAAGGTTCAGTATTTCAGAGGTATCTGGGATGCTGAATTTTTTTTAGAAAAAAAAATAACTTTTTCAGGGGAGGTTTCGACTAATAGTGTATAGAAGGAAGGGTAGTAGTTTAAATGATTTAAATTAAAAATATTTTAAGTAAAAAGTTTAAACTATTACCTCTGAACTTACGACTAAAAGATGTAAGATTTAAGATATTTCTTTTTCATAATTGCCTGCCCCTAGGGCAGGCATCTCCCAAATTAATATTTAAAAGAATAGTAAGACTTGAATAGTTATTTGTAATTTCTTTTTCATAAGTCCGCTTCATAATGAGGCGGGCTCTCCTTTTTTTTGAAGAAAAAATTATGCTCTTAACCTTTATTTTTAAAGGGTTAGAAGGGGGAGTAGAAGCCAGAACCTTAAATAAAAATTAAAACTCAAAGGAAAGAATTCATTTGATTGACTTGTCGGTCATTTTTTGTTAGTATAGTTTTGACTCGTCGGTCAATATGGGAGGTTTTAATTGTGAACAGTAAGAAGGAAAGGCTTATAAAGGCGGGAATGTTTTATTTTTCCATAAATGGAATAGCAGCTACAAGAGTTGAAGATATAACTAAGAAGGCGGGAGTTGCCAAGGGGACTTTTTATACCTACTTTTCAAGTAAGGAGGATCTTCTGGAGGATATAATGGTTCAGAAGATGGAGAAGTATGTGGGGCTCTTTAATGATCTGAGGACTTCGGGACTGGACTTTGAAGGAAAGGTAAGGATGTATCTGAGGGAGAGGTTTAACAGGTTTGTGGAAGATCCCAAACTCTTCTATATGATCCTAAGTCTGAGAAGAACCGGGGAGATAATGCTCCTTAAATTTCTCAGGGAGAAGCTGGGGAGAAGGGGAGACAAACTCATAAAGGAGTTTTTTTATGAAAATATAGAGGAGATAAAGGAGGAGTATAGGGGGGAGCTGGATATAATACTTCCGTCTATTATGGCGGCTTTATTTTCCTACCAGGATATAATGGCTGAAAGGGTAAGGATAGAGGTCAAGGATGAAGAGGACTATGAAAGGATAAGCAGGATCCTAAAGAGAGTGGATATAGAGAAGTATATAGATCAGTTTTATAATTTAAACATAAAGGCAATGGTTAAGGAGGATTAGATGAAGAAGTTAGTTTTAATAATGCTGATTTTATCCATAAACTTAGTCTCTCTGGGAGCACCAATTAAGCTTACCCTGGAAGAGGCCATAGAGATGGCATATAAAAACAGCTACACCCTGAGAAATGCAGATATTGATCTGACTAACTCCAACCTTCAGGTGAGGGAAGCCTACAAGGAAGCTCTGCCTAAGCTGGATTACAGTGGAAGGTTTGACAGGAACGCAGAGGAGATCTATGGTGACACTGGGGACAAGAGAAAAACCAGATACTCCCACAATGTAGAGCTGGTACAGCCCCTGTATCGTGGTGGAACTATCGGAGCTGGAATAGATGCAGCAAAGAGCATAAATGAGAGGTCTATCTATGAGTATGACAATACCAAGAACGATCTCAGGCTACTTATTATAGAGAAGTACATTACCATACTTCAGCTAAATGAGAGTAAAGAAGTGTTTGAAAAGTCTCTGAAGGAGGTAGAGGAGCAGTATAACAGAGCCAACAGAAAGTATGAGCTCAAGCTTATTGCAAAATCTGAGGTACTTCCATTCAGAACAAGAGTGATAAACAATAGAACCAGCATAATAGAGACGGAAAACAGGATTAAGATAGTAGAGGTAGAGCTGAAAAATGAGCTGGGAATATCCAGAGATGTGGAGATAGAGCTGATTCCTATAGATAACAAGAGGTATGATCTTGACCTTGTAGACCTGGATGCAGATGTTAAGTTTGCAAGGGTGAACAACAAGGATTCCAAGATAGCCCAGTTGAATGTAGAGATAGCCAAGGCTGAGGAGGCAGCAGCCAGAGCTAAGTTTCTCCCAGAGGTGGATTACAGGTTTGGTTATGGTTCAGAGGACTCAAGGTTTGATGATTCTGGAGATGACTGGCAGTGGAATACAGGGGTGACTGTAAGCATGAACCTCTTCTCCTTTGGTCAGGATATGGATGCCTATGAGAGAGCCAAGAACAATACTACTAAATCTGAGAATCTAGAGGCCAGAGCAAGGGATGATATAGAGGTAGAGGTAAGAAGCTTCTATCTGGACCTTATAAGACTGGAGGGGACTGTAGATGAACAGATAGCAGCTGTGGAGTCTGCTCAGGAGAACCTGAACCTGGAGAGAAGAAGGTATGAGAGCGGACTTACAGATGTAATAGACTTCCTGCAGATAGAAAATGTTCTAAGGGAAGCGGAGCTGGCTCTTATTCAGGCACAGCTAGACTACTACTTAGCATATGAGAGATATAAAGATTCATTGAGATAGCGGGAGGAAAAGATGAAAAAAGCGTTACTACTGATAATGGTGATATTATCCCTGGGTGCTTGTGGGAAGGCAGAGAAGGGAAGGGGAACAGCCCCTGCAACGGAGAAGGAAGAGGTATATAAATCCGTAAGGGTAGAGGAGATAAGAAAGAGGGATATAGTTAGAAATGATATCTCCAGTGGTATCATAGATCCGATAAATGAGGTAGCTCAGGTAACTGAAACAGGGGGAGATATAGTTGAGATAAACTACAGAAACGGTGACAGGGTAAAGGCTGGAGATATAATCGTAAGGCTGAGGGATCAGAATGTATCCTCGACATACCTGAGTGCAGAAGCAGATCTTATCTCTGCCAAGTCCGACTATGAGACGAAGGAGATAAACTTTAAAAAGTTTGAAAAACTATATGCAGAGAACCTTATCTCTGAGGATGAGTTCTTAAGCGTAAGAAACGCCTACAATCAGAGCAGGAGTACTTTGAGGATGACTGAAGCTAACTATCTAAAGGTTAAGGAGGACTACGATAACCTTACAATGAGGGCCAAGATATCTGGAGTAGTGACGGATATGGATGTAAAGCTCTATGAGAAGATCGTCAAGGATACAAAGATATTTACAGTGGTGGATGACACCATTATGAGGATAAATACAGCAGTTTCCGGAGGAGAGGTAAACAGCCTTAAAGTGGGAGGAAAGGCCATCATAAGTCCAGAGGGGATGACCGAGAGCTTCGAGGGAAGGGTATATGAGATAAACCCTGTGGCAGATCCTGTAAGTAAGAAGTTTGCCGTTAAGGTGGAGCTTCCCAACAAGAGCGGTGAGCTGAAGAAGGGGATGTACTCCAGGGTAACTATCCAGACAGGTGAGAGAGAGGGATTTGTTGTTCCCCTTGAATCTGTAGTGGTAAAGGACCTCTATTCATATATCTTTATAGAAGAAGATGGAAAAGCCAAGCAGGTAAGGGTGGAGAGAGGATACTCTCAGCTTAGAAGTGTAGAGGTAGTGAGCAGCGAATTACCAGATAACTTTAATGTGGTAGTAGAGGGACAATTTTTACTGGAAGATAAGGATAATCTGAAGGTGCTAGATTAAGGAGAGATAGATGACAATATCAGAATTTTCAATAAAGCGTCCTGTAACTACCATGATGATAATCATCTCCATGGTAGTGCTGGGGGTAATGACATTAACAAACCTAAAGGCAGAGAGGCTGCCTAAGTTTAATATACCGGTGGCATCTATAACTACAACCTGGACGGGAGCATCTCCAGAGGATATGGAAAAGCTGGTGACATATGAGATAGAGGATGCCCTTTCATCTGTAGAGGGGATCACAAGGGTAACCACTGAATCAACCATGGGAAGATCTCAGATTATAGTTGAGTTCAGATATGGTGAGGATATAGATAGTAAGGTAAATGATCTGGTAACTGAGGTAAGCAGAATCAGAGCTGACCTTCCAGATGATATAGACGAGCCGAGGATAAGAAAGAGTGGATCCTCTGGAGATATGGTAATGATGCTGAGTATCACAGGAGAGGATCAGATTCAGCTGAAGAGTTTTGCAGAAAATGTTGTAAAACCAAGGTTTGAAAGGATAGACGGAGCTGGTGAGATATCCATAAGAGGAGGATTTGAAAAGGAGATCCTTATAGAGATAGATCCAGATAAGCTGGAAGGGTATGGGCTGAACATAACGGATATCTATAACCTGGTTAGAAATGCCAGTGTAAACTTCCCGGCAGGATATATAAGGGAGGGGGACAAGGAGTTCCTTGTAAGGGTCTTTGGTGAAGCTGAAACTCTGGAGGAGATGAGAAGCATCGTGGTAAAAAATGATGGTGCTCAGACACTTTTCCTTACAGATGTGGCAGACGTAAGGATAGATGTAAAGGACAGAGAGGACTACGGAAGAACCAATGGTAGAGATAACATTATCGTCTGGGTGCAGAAGTCAGATACAGGAAATATCCTGGATATAGCGGATACAGTAAAGGAGGAGCTAGTTGAGCTGGAGCCCCTTCTTCCAGAGGGAGCGGGCTTTGAGATAAACGTAGATTCCTCTAAGGATGTAGTAAACTCCATAAATTCAGTAAAAAACAATGCCATGACTGGTCTTGTACTGGCATCGATAATTCTTTTTGTTTTCCTAAAGGACCTGAGAGCAACTATAGTTATTGCCATATCGATACCTGTATCGGTAATAGCAACATTTAGTATGTTTGGTGCCAAGGGTATGTCCCTTAACCTGATCTCCCTTATGGGACTCTCCCTGGGAGTGGGAATGCTTGTGGACAACTCCATTGTGGTACTGGACAATATCTTCAGACACCTGACGGAGCTGAAGAAGCCAAGGATGGAAGCCGCCTCCGACGGAGCCTCTGAGATGGTGGTACCTATCATAGCTTCCACAGCTACAACGGTAGCAGTGTTCCTTCCTATAGTAATCAGAGAGGGGCTGGCTAAGGAGATATTCCACGATATGTCCTATTCAATAGCATTCTCACTGCTGGCATCTCTAATAGTTGCGGTAACCTTTGTACCTATGGTCTGCAGCAGAATACTCAGCTCGGACAAGAAACTGGATGCAGAGGGGAAGGTAATAAAGGGTGTAAAGGAGATATATACAAAACTTCTGAAAAAAGCTCTGAGATTCAGAGTAGTAACTATAGTTATAACTATCCTTCTTTTTGTAGGGATCGTAGGAACTGGAGTAAAGAGTGTAGGAGGAGGATTCTTCCCTACTACAGATGACGGTGTCTACACAATAGTTGGAGATATGCCCAGCGGAATGGATGTAGCTAAGGTAAACAGGGTAGCTCAGGTTTTTGAGGAGGCGGCGGCCAACCACCCGGCAACTAAGATCTATACTACATCTGTATCTAAGGATGTAACAACGGTGGTAGTAAATATAGGAACCCCAAGTGAAAGGGAACTGGATGTAAGTGTATTTGATGTAGTCAGGGATATCAGAAGGGAACTTACCGGAAAGGTTCCCGATGTAAACCTGATAGTACTTCCTAAGTTTGTGAGGAGAGCAGGAAGCAGTGATATGAGCCTGATACTGAAATCTGATGATGTGCTTCAGATGGAAAGCTATGCAAGGGAGATTCAGAGAAGGATGGAGACTACTCCGGGGCTTACCGATGTAACCAACTCCATGCTGGGAGGAAACCCAGAAGCCAGACTTATTCTGGACAGAAAGAAGTTGGAGTACTATGGAATCAAGGTAACGGACCTTACCTTTGCGGTAAGTTATCAGATAAGAGGAGGAACTCCTGTAACCATAAAAACTGGTAACGATGAGCTGGATGTAACTGTGCAGCTGAAGAAGGAGTACAGGGAATCCACAGACCTCCTTATGGATGCGAGGATAGCAACTAGAGAGGGAGGATCTGTAAAGCTTAGGGATATAGCTACCCTTGAGATAGTAGAGGGAGCAGCAGGTATAGAGAAGGAAGACAGGATCAGGATGATAGAGCTTCAGGCAAATACAGTGGGAGAGATGGACCTTGTAAATGCCCAGAGAGCTGTGGAAAAGATAATAGATGACCTGAATCTACCTAGAAGTGTTACCTACTCCTTCGGTGGAGACGGAAAGGATCTTCAGGATGTAATGGGTCAGTTGATATTTGCCTTCATGGTGGCTATCTTCCTTATATACTTTATTCTGGCAGCACAGTTTGAGTCATATATTCTTCCATTTATAGTAATGGGATCTGTTCCGCTTTCTGTAATAGGGGTTTATGCGGGACTTATGCTCACTGGAGAGGATACCAATGTAATGGTATTTGTAGGGATAATAATGCTGGCAGGTATCGTGGTAAACAATGCCATCGTACTTATTGACTATATGAATCTTCTTAAGGCTCGTGGAATAACTGGAGATGAAGCTATCATGGAAGCTGGAAGAACGAGACTTAGACCTATTATAATGACAACTATGACAACGGTATTTGGAATGATGCCTCTGGCCTTTGGAATAGGTCAGGGAAGTGAGATGTATAAGGGAATGGCCATAGCGGTAATATTCGGACTTACCTTCTCAACACTTCTGACGCTGGTATTCATACCGGTTCTATATTCTGTTTATAGCAGTGCTCTTGAGAGGATAGAGGCCTTTAGAAAAATAAAAACCCAGGCAAAATCAGAGCTGAAGATAGAGCTTGAGGGAGAGAGGGACTAGGATATACAGTTCCTTTAAAGATAATGGGAAGGGGAGAACCTCTTCCCTTTTTTATAAATAGACTTTGTTAAGAGAGAAGTTTAGAGTATATTAGATACTGACTATTGAATATTATGGGGGGATAGTTATGACGGAGTATAAGCAGTTTAAGATTGTATTTGACAGTGCTCTTGAGAGGGATCTGCTAAAGGTACTAGAGGAGGAGAAGATAGAGCAGTATCAGATATTCCCCGGACTGAAGGGTTCCTGGGAGAAGGAAAAAAAGCACTTAAATACCCATGTATGGCCTGGAACAGACAGTGTGATGGTACTTATAGTGGAGAAGAATATCGCCGAAAGATTGCTGGAAAGGTACAAAAGGCTAAAGAATGAAATGGATTATTACATAACTTTTAAGATAATAGTTCAGCCTGTGGACGTATATGTTCCATAGAGACGTAAAGAATACATGTGGAAAAAAAGTAAAAAGTGTATCAAAAATAAATTTTAATACTTAATGTGTTATCATTTTTAACAATATTTTTTTTAAGAGTATTGAATAATTACAGAAAATCAACTATAATACAGTGTGAAGAATATTGTGACTAAAACCTTACGTTTGGTTTTAGTACTAGGAGGTAAAGAAAAAATGAAGAAATCTGTTTTGGCAATTTCCGAAAGAAAGGAAACTCTGAAGCAAATCAGAAAGGAACTTTCTGGAGATTACGAAGTAATCACTTTTAACAACTTCTTAGACGGACTTGATATGCTAAGAGAAAGTGATTTTGATATCATCCTTCTGGATGAATATATGACTTGGTTTAGCTTTGGTGAAGCCAAGAGAAAGCTAAATGGAATCGGGAAGGACTTTGTAGTAATAGGTCTTTTAGATGAAGAGGGAGAGGAATCCATCGAAACTCTAAGAAAGGCTGATATCTACAACTACCTTGTTAAGCCTATCGATGCAAGAGAGATGTCAAGAATCATCGTTCCAGCTCTTAAAAACCTTGAGATCCTTAAGGAGAAAAGAAAGCTTGAGGAGAAGCTGTCTGTAACTGAGGAGGCTCAGGAGATAGTAGGACAGACAAACAAGATCAAGGAAGTGAAGATCCTTGTGGACAAGGTAGCTGAGAGTGACCTTACTGTTCTTATTAGCGGAGAGAATGGTGTAGGTAAGGAACTTATTGCAAATGAGATCTTTAAAAAGAGTGACAGAAGAAAGAATGACTTTGTTGTTATAAACTGTGCATCTCTTCCATCTGAGTCTATTGAGACTGAGTTATTTGGATATGAGAGAGGTGCATTCCCAGGAGCTACTTCCAACAAGCAGGGTATCCTAGAGGAAGCAGACGGAGGAACAGTATTCCTAGATGAGATTGCAGCTATGGACCTTAAATCACAGGCTAAGCTTCTTAGAGTTATAGAGTATGGTGAGTTCAGAAGAGTAGGTGGAAACAAGCCTAGAAGAGTAGATGTAAGATTTATCGTATCTACAAATAAAAACCTGAAGGATGAGACTGAGAAGGGTAAGTTCAGAAGCGATCTTTACCACAGACTGTCTGCATTCCCTATCGAGGTACCACCTCTAAGAGAGAGAAAGGAAGATATCCCGCTACTGGCTAACTACTTTCTGAACAAGATCATCCTTGAGCTTCACAGAGAGATGCCTGTAATCAGCGGAGAGGCTATGAAGTACCTAATGGAGTACTCATACCCAGGAAACATAAGAGAGCTTAAGAATATAGTAGAGAGAATGGTAATCCTTTCAAATGAAAAGGTTATCGGTGTAGAGGATCTTCCACTTGAGATAAAGATGAAGTCCGATACCCTTGAAAACAAGACTATCATCGGTCTTGGACCACTTAAGGAGATCCTAGAGCAGGAGATCTACGACCTTGCAGATGTGGAGAAGGTAGTAATCGCTACAGCTCTTCAGAAGACAAGATGGAACAAGCAGGAGACTGCAAAACTTCTTGGAATCGGAAGAACTACTCTTTATGAGAAGATAAGAAAGTATAAGCTGGATCAAAAAGGCTAAATAAGATATAGAGGCTCCTTTTTAAGGGGCCTTTCTGTTTAGGGTTAATTACTTGAAAAAGAGCAGTGCAATTTGATATAATTAGAAAAAAATTATTGAAAGTAGGGGGAAAAATGGCTGTAAGAAAGTTAAGAAGTAAGATGAAACCAGTTATCTGGGTGATAACTATCGCAATGTTTCTGTCGATGATCTTGGTGGGAATATCTAGCTTGAAATCATCTATGTCCAGGGAAGTACCGGCATTTAAGTTAAACGGTAAAAAGGTTTCTTCTGTTCAAGTGGAGAGAACTATAAATAACATGGTAAACGGGTATTCTCAGTACCTTGGCAACGGAGTGGACAGAGAGCTTATAAGCACACTTGCTTTTGGAAGCGTGGTTGAGAAGAAGCTGACTATGGATATTGCCAAGAAGATGAAGGTAAAGGTATCTAAGAGTGATGTAAACGCCGAATTTAAGAAGATAGAGGCTTCTACACAGGATAAGCAGCAGTTCAGCAGAATGCTTCAGGCACAGGGATACAATGTAGCAACTCTTAAGGAAGATATAAAAGAGGGGCTTACTATTCAGAAGACGATGGAGCAGATAAAGGCAGATGCTAAGCCTAATGAGGAAGAGGTAAGAGCATACTACGATGAAAATATGTATGGGGCATACTACGGTAAGGAGTATGACGAGGTAAGGGATGAGATAGAAGCTGCTATCCAAGAGGAAAACGGAATGGTGGAGTATGTGAAGCTTCTGGAAAATGAGAAGAAGAATATGAAGCTTACAGATCTAGATCCTAGATATGCAGCTTATATGGAGAAGGCAGAGCTTGAGCTAGACGGTTTTGAATTTACTAACCTTGATATGGCAGGAAGAGTGCTTAGAAGTCTTTTTGCAGCTCAGGGGAATAAGGAAGCTGCTGAAGCTATGGCTAAGCAGTCTTTAGAGCAGGAAGTGAAGATAGCAAAGGCTGCACTTGATATGGGAATCGAGGCTGATCCGGAGCTTCCAGAATCTAACCAGCTATACGACCTGAGAGAAAAGCTTACAGATAAGTTGAGAGCAGAGTATAGGATAGATGAGGCTGAGCTTGAGAACTACTTTGAGGAGAAGAGATTAGCTTATGATATCCTTCCAACTGTAGATGCTAAGATAGCTCTATTTACTGTGGAAGCAACAGAGGCAGACAAGGCAGATGCCAAGAAGAGAGCTGAAGAGCTTCTTACTCAGGTAACACCTGAGAACTTTGCAGATATGGCAAGGGAGAAGTCTGATGGGCCTAGCGGACCTAACGGAGGAGACCTAGGTTGGTTTGGGAAGGGACAGATGGTAGCTCCATTTGAGGAAGCAGCTTTTAACACAGAAGCTGGAACTATTCACAATGCTGTGGTGGAGACTCAGTTTGGATACCACTTGATCTATGTAGAGGAGAAGAATGAGGATAAGATAAAAGCAAGACACATCCTATTTACTTCTAAGCCTTCAGATGCTGTAAGGGAAGCAGTTCTAAATGAAGCAAAGGATGCAGCAGCCAGAGTAGATTCTGGAGAGCTTAAGTTTGAAGACCTAGCCAAGGGAGAAAAGGTAAAGGTTGCCAAGGAGTATGAGGGGATCTCAGAAGGTGGATATATTCCAGGACTGGGGTACAAGGATGACCTTGCAAGAAAGATCTTTGCAGGAGAGATGAACAAGGCATATGCAGCAGAAACTCAGGGAGAGATCTATGTATATGAAAAGGTAAAGTCTGTAGAATATAAGGAAGCTAACCTTGAAGAGATGAGAGAAAAGGTAGAGTACGACTTCCTAAATGAAAAGGTTCAGGAAAAGATAACTGAGATATTAAACTAAACTTTAATCCGGGGAGGCTTCCCCGGATTTTTTATGAAAAAGCAGTAGAAAGTTGGAATAGATAGAGGTAGAATTAAATTAACGGAATAAGTCTAAAAAGGAGAGTGGAAAGCGGTGGATGTAATAGATTATGAGATTTACGGGAATGATATGCAGCTTGTGGAGATAGAGCTAGACCCAAATGAGGGAGTAAGGGCTGAAGCGGGAGCTATGACCTATATGGAAGATGATATAGAGATGCAGACAAATACCGGAGGAGGTATGTTCAGCGGGTTTAAAAGGATGCTTACAGGGGAGGGATTCTTTATAACTACCTTTAAAAATAACGGTGAAAGGAAGAGAAGGGTGGGGTTCAGCGCTCCCTATCCAGGACAGATTATACCCCTGGATCTATCCAAGTATGGAGATGAGTTCATCTGCCAGAAGGATTCCTTCCTGTGTGCTGCCAATGGAATAGATATAGATGTGGTATTTACCAAGAGGCTGGGTGCAGGTTTCTTTGGAGGAGAGGGGTTTATGCTCCAGAAACTTCATGGAAACGGGATGGCTTTTATCAATGCAGGGGGAAGTGTAATTAAAAAGACCCTGAGAGCTGGAGAAAGCCTTAGGATAGACACCGGATGTATCGTAGGTTTTGAAAGCAGTGTAGAATATGACATCAGATTTGTAGGTGGCTTTAAAAATGCTCTCTTTGGTAAGGAGGGGATGTTCCTGGCTACCCTTACAGGTCCGGGGGATGTATATATTCAGTCTCTACCTGTATCCAAGCTGGCGGAAAGACTCTATGCAAACCTGGGTACAAGGGGAGAGCAGGGAAGCAGTGCAAAGGGAAGCAGCGGCATGGGAGCAGTAGTTGCCGGGGGAATTCTCGGGGGACTTCTTGGAAGAGAGGATTAGTGGGAAGGAGAGTGGCTGCCACTCTCCTTTTTTTTTCAAGGCTTCCTGTGGTATAATGGGTAAAATGATTATCTAAGGAGAAGGATATGAAG
>CAYSGC010000004.1:0-1309 GCA_964430145.1 uncultured Fusobacteriaceae bacterium
AAAACCGGAAGGGAGCAGAAGAGGCTGATGAGAAAGGCCGCAGAAAAGGAGGTATTTAAGATCCAGATGTTTAAAGCCCAGCTGGAGCAGATAAAACTGATATGGGAAAGAAACAGAGGATCAATTGACATGATATTAGACGCTAAAGCCAGAGAAATAAGGCTCCAGAGGTGGGAAGTAGAAAGGCTATCCCAGTTAATATACAAGTATCGTACCGTTACCAGCGAATTTATTGTTAATGAACTGATCCACATGGTAGAAAAAGGGCGGCTGGATGACTCTCTTATTAGGAGGATCGCCTATCTCCATGAAACATTGAAGGAGGACAACCTTTTTCTTGAAGAATATCTGAAAAAATAGATCTAAAAAAAATCAAGTCTGGGTATTGATTTTTTGAAACTGTTGTAGTAATATTTTGTCATAGCCATTTAATCCTTATAATGTATATTCAACTGTAAACTCCTATCGTCTGATGGGAGTTTTTTCTTTCCAATAAATAAGTTTTTTAAAAAATTTAAAAAGAAGTATTTACTTTTTCCATTTTATGTTGTACCATTTTATCAGCACAAAAGTTTACCATGTAAGGAATGTGCTCATAAGGGCTCCTGTCTCCGGCAGGGGCCCGGCCCCTTTTTTGATACTTTTTCACAGAAAGGCACTATATCTCGTGAAAACTTCCCCTACATAAATTTATTCAATAATTCTCCTTCCCACTATTGATTACTATAAAACTTCAAAGTATACTTTAATAACCTGGTTAAAGCTTTCCCAGGTTAAATAACCGACTTACTTTCCTTATTATTAAAAGAGACTTTCTCTAACAGCGGAGGTCTCTTTTAATTTTTTGATAAGTTCCCTCAAGGGACTCTATCTCAGGGACGTATTCTCTCTTTTTTATATTTTTAATCGTTTACTATTGATTTTTTTTAGATATGGAAGTATAATCCTATTGCTCTATTAAAGGAATAGGGCTTACAAATTTTACTTTTCCTTTTAAAAGGCTCCACTGGGGACGGGAGCCTTTTTTATTTCCACAATAAAAATCAAATAAACTACTTTGTTTTCTATAGGCGTTTTTTATGAGTTGATAGACATTAAAGGATAAAAGTATCTTCAAATCATCCCCCTATTCCTAACCAACTCCATCAATTTATAAATTTTTACTACATCTTTTAAATTTATCATTGATTTATACAATATTTTTCAGTATAATAAGTTAAGCTATATTGAAGTTTGTATTTCCATATTGTACAAACTTCTCCCTTGAGAGGCTTCTATCCCCAATAGAAGCCTCTCCCCTTTTTTTGTA
>CAYSGC010000004.1:1409-34373 GCA_964430145.1 uncultured Fusobacteriaceae bacterium
CTACTTACCTTTACTCTACTATCCGACCTGCTTCAGCCTGAATCTGTTATCCCTTATATCGTACAGAGTAAAGTCTATCTTTCTCAGAAGAGCCTTATCGTGGGTAACAAGTACCACTGCCCCTGGATAATCCATAAGCATCTTAGCTATGGTATCCCTTGAGTAATCGTCCATATATGTAGACGGCTCATCTATTATAAGGAGGTGGGTATCAGCCAGGATATGGGTAAAGATCTCCAGCCTCTTCTTCTCTCCTCCAGAAAGCATAAAGATCCTTTTTGACCTGAACTCCTCCTCATAGTTGTAGAGGGAATCGATGGCTGCTTCTGTAAACTCCTCATTTAATCCCGTCTTACCCATGATATAGTCCTTGACAGACATCTTCTCATCCTCAAACACCGTTTCCTGCTCGATGTATGCTATCTTGGCTCTGTCGTTTCTAAAGACCTCTCCGCTTGTGGGATCCTCTAGGCCTGCTAATATCTTAAGAAGAGTGGACTTACCGGCACCGTTTTTCCCCACTACAACCATCTTGGTATCCCCTAATATATCCAGAGATGCCTCCTTAAACAGGAACTTATCTGGAAACTCCTTGGTGATATTTGATATACTCACTATCTCGTCAGCTATCTCATTCTTGTAGTTGAAGAAGTCCTTAGGGGCTGCAAGATACTCATACTTATACTCCTTGGAGAACTCAACCTTCTCCTTCTCTAGCTTCTCTAGCTCCCTCTCCATCCTTCTTAGCATCACAGCGTGAGCATGCTTGTTATCCACCCTCTCTATAAGCTTCATCTTCTTCTCCACTCTGGCCATAGTCTCCTCTATTACCAGGTCGGTCTTCAGATTGTGCTTCCTGTCCTCCTTGATTCTGGCCTTCTTTTCCTTCAGGAAGCCGCTGTAGTCGCAGTCATATGGTGTAACGGTAAAGTTGTCCACGTCAAATATCCTCGTGGCAAAACTTCTGATGAAGTCCACGTTGTGGGATATTACTATAAAGGCCTTGGGGCTGCTATTTATATAATCTATTAGCCACTTCGTCTTTTTTATGTCGAAAAATGACAGGGGCTCATCCAGTATAATAAGATCCGAGTTGCTGAAAAGAGTGGTCGCCAGCCTTATATACTGCTTCTCCCCCCCGCTCAGCTCTCTGAACTTTCTTTCAAGCTTATCTCCCAGTCCAAAGACCTCGATAAACTCCTCCTTGATGTGCATATAGGAGTATCCCCCCAAGCTCTCAAACCTGTCATTGACCTCTGAATACTTCTCCATAAGGGCATCCATATCAGCATCGCTCTCTGTAAACCTAGCCGATACCTCGTCCAACTCCATCTGAGCTGCTATTACCTCTTCAAAGGGAAGGTTTAACAGATCCTCTACCACCATATCCAGGTCGATCCTGCTAAACTGATCGAAGCAGGCTATCCTTGCCTCCTCATCTACAACTACCCTCCCCTTATCTGGGTATACCTCTTCAGTTATGAGCTTAATAAGGGTGGATTTCCCACTTCCATTGTTCCCTCTGAGGGCTATTTTATCTCCAGAGTTTACCTCTAACTCTACATTTTCATATAATCTCTGTGTAAAAAACTTTTTTGAGACATTTTGAAATTCTAAAATATTCATACTTTGCTCTCCTGTTCAACTTAATCCAAATGACATTATACCACAAAATTGCCATTTTTAGTTCCATAAATTTAATGAGAGCAGTAAAAACCTCATGTACACCTGCCGTTAATCCCTTTGCCTACCCCTTTAATCCATTTAAAAGTTTTTTTAGGGTTTCCCCCATGCCCTTACTCTCTATTTCCTCTAATATCCTTTCCAGAGCCCTCTCATCCTTTAAGGAGTAGTTTTCATTGTAAACCCTCATAGCTTCCTCCAGCTCCTCTGTACAGCTGCCCCAGTACCTGAAGGTATCCATCCTCTTGATGAGCTCCAGAAGGGTCTGAGGATTGCTCATATAGTGCTCAAAGGAGTGGAGCCTTTCAACTACCTCCATAACCTTCACCTCATCAAGGTCTCCTCCTCTCTCCAGGATATCCTTTGTAAGGTGGACAGACCTGTTCCCCACATCTGTGTAGGAGCTCCTGTCCCACCTTTCAGGGGCAAACTCCATGCCATCCATTGTAAAAAGGTCTCCCCTGTGCCCAAAGGTAGAATATCTTTCACACCCTATTCCTGCCCTTGAAGGGAGTTTGGTATATCTGGGATTATCCCTGGAAAGGTTCAGGTTCTCCCCAACCATGAGGTGGGATATATTGGATATGTAGACCAGAGAGTTCACCACAGGGTATCTATTCCTCTCCCTACACCTGGAATGGATTATCCTGTAGTACTCCTCCGTTAGATCCGAGGCTATCCCTGTACCCAGGCCGTGGCCTATAAAGGAGACATTTATTCCCTTCCAGTATTTCTCATAACTTTGAGACACCTCTGAGACAACTAAATTCAGAGCCCTGTGGATCACAAGGTCCCTCACCTCTGGAAGAAACTTATATAGAAGAATATCTGCCAGATGCTTCCAGAAGAAACTCTTAAGTTCCGGGCAGGACTCTATATATCTCCCTATCTCCCACAGCATGGAGATCCTTTCAGAATCAACTCCCAGGGTGGAAAGAGTATCCGAAACCTCTCCTCTTCTCCAGGCCTCTGAGATACCTTTAAGTATTTTATCGTAGGTCATCAGGTAGAAGCACCTTTCCGGTTTACTCTCAATTTTCTCCTCATAGACTCCTTTCACATCTTCATCCAGAAGGGTGAGGTCCACTGTGGTATTCTTTAATTGTCCCCTGTCATCCACATATTTTATCTCTCCCACTGGGAAATCAAAACCGTATCTTCCAGACCAATTTATATAGGGAATCATATAGTTTTCTAATATTCTATTTTTATTCTCCTTTCCTCCACTGGGAAAGAGAAATATAAGCTCTCTCATTCCTTCCTCCTTCTTAACTTCTTTAAAAAAAATTTTATTCTATCTTATTTTTCTTTTTTTATTTTTATTTCTTTTAAAAAAAATTTATATTTAATAAATTATAGGACTTTGTATGTAGTAATGTCGCTTTTCTTTAGAAAAAAATATTGAAATGCCCCCTTAAATTTTTCCAGAATTACTCTCCTCTGAACACCCTAAGCTTTGTAAAAGTAGTTAAAAAAGCAGCCCTAGGGCTGCTTTTAATAAATAACTATTCCATTGCTCCCTCTAGGATGACTACCCTGTCTCTTCTGTTTCTCTCTCTGTAGGCTAACAGAGCCTCATAGCATAGAAATCCCCTGTATGATACCGATCCGTTTTCATGTATAATCATAGTCTGCAAAATATCATTCACTTCCCTCATCATCTTCAGCATCATATTAATCCCCCCTTTATAAATGCCAGCAATAAAAATCCTCTTTCCAGTGGCCTTCAGGCGAAATTTTTCATACAACTATCTACTTAATTTTAGCCTGCTGCCACTCTTAAAATCAACAAAACCATCAATTAAATATACTTAAATTTTGATTAATATTTATTTTATATATCACAATGAAAAAGAGGTAGAGGTACTTCTGAAAAGCCAAAACAAAAAAGACTGCCATTAAGCAGTCTTTTTCAGAAAAAATTTATTATTCAGCAATAATCTCTCAAGAGGTTGATTCTTTAGGGAGCCTCAGTCTGCACCTCTCCCTGTACATCTGAAAGTAGTAGTCACAGAAGTAGTCCACAAAGAGCTGGGAATCCCACCTCATATGATCCCCATACCATGTCTCCTCCACCCTCTTCAATACCTCTGCCTCCTTAGCCGTTGCCTCCCTATGAAAGGTCTCTCTAAACTTCTCCCTAGGTGTCATAGGTGCCCCTCCTCCTCTAGCAGGATGAAGTCATGGATTATCTCCCTCATACCACTCACAGCCCTGGCCAGATCCCTGGCCACATTCAGTATAAGTTTCCCAAATAGTTTTGGATTTTCCTCTGAAAGAAGGTAAAAAGTCATCTTGGGAATCACTGCCACAACTACATCTGTATCAGCTGTAGCTGTAACAACCTGCTTCTGTATCCCTATGGGAGCTGCAACCCCGAAAACTGTCCCCGGTCCAAACTTAGCAACCCTTCTATCTGAAACCGTAAGTTTTATATCTCCCTCCAAAAGAAGGTAGGAATCCCCTGGAGATCCTCCTTCCTCGTAAATATTTTCACCGGCACTATAGCTTCTCTCTGTAAGAGTCTTGGCAAAGGCATCTATCTCCTCTGAATCCACCCCTCCAAAGAGAGAGGTCTTTGGTAAAAGCTCCGTTATCTTATCTCTTAGTCCCATTTCATCCATGTCTATCCCCCCCTTACACTTAAATTAATTCTGATTTTATTGATATTTCCTTTAATGAAAAAATCTTATTTAATCTCTTCCTCTCTCCCACCGTAATAGAAATTTAAAGCTGAAAAATGATATGTAGTTCCCATAAATTCTGGAACTTTTATAAAGGAATCCCCCACTGCTTTTAGTAAAGGTAGTTAAGAATCTTTTAGTTACAAAATAATTCTGTAAATGAAAGGAGAGAAAGATGCCTAAAAATAATGAGATTCCTAAGGTTGACATGGTAGATCCCAAGAAGAAGAACTCCCCTATTGTTGTGGACACAGAGTGGGCTAAGAAAAAGGTCGAGGGTCCTAAACTTACCTGCTGGTACAACAATGCCCAATTTAAAGAGGGAACCAGAATATGTGCTCCAGGTGGTGCTCTAAAGTGCTCCCAGGGTGCATGGATCATCGATGGAGATTGCCCTAAGGAGGAGGAATAGTTCAACAATAAGGATAAATATTTAAAGGATCCAGATCCCGGCCCTTCTGGCTGTTGAAGATGTCAACACCTTGAAGGGTTTTTTATTTATCTTTGAACAGAGTAGCCATTTATAAGCAGCACTTCCTTTTACTGCGTAAGCTTATATAAAGAGCTGCCTCATCTCCCTTCTTTTCTTAATTATAAGTGACTAAGTCACTTGTTGGAAGTTGTTTAAGGTGATATATTAACTCTGTTGATAGTTATTATCTATAAAACTCAGGAGGAAGCAGATGGAATTAATAATTAACCTTTATCAGCTTATAAATATATATAAGGAGGTAGTTACCTCAGTTACAACTCAGAACATTTCCCTAAATGAGGCACTTGTTCTGTACTCAGTTCACAGGGGAAGAGGTACCCAAAGCGACATTATCTCCCATCTTGAAAAAAACAGGTCTCAGATTCACAGGCTTCTGGTCAAATTAGTGGAGAGAGGGCTGCTCAAAAAAAATTCCGATTCATACTCTCTTACTCAAAGGGGAGTAAGGATATGTAAGGAGGTAGAGGAAGTAACTCTCCACCTTCAAAGAGTTGCAACTGAAAAAGAGATCCCTTTAAAGGCCCTTAAAAAGGATGTAAAATTACTGAAGGAGGCTTTAATTTCATAGAATTTTAATTAGAGGGGCTTCCCTCTTTTTTTATACTCCCTTTTCCATACTTTGTTTAACTTTGTCCACTATTTTTTATAGTACAAACCTAAAATGTTCCCTTTACCACCAAGCTTAACCTTATTCTTAAAAAAAATTAATCTTTTTCTGAAATTTTTTAACTCCAAAAACTCTAAAATATGTCCACATATTTAATGACATTTTTCCTCTATTTTTTCTGCTTTTAAACTTTAATTTTTCACTCCCCATATCAGCCATTTTGTCCCCTTTAAAATACTAGCCGAACCTCTTTTTTTTATGATATACTAGTTTCCAGGGTTTGAAAACATTAAAACAGGGAGGTAGTCAATGAATATGATATTACACCTTCAAAGGGTGGTTACTAAGTATAAAGAAGTATTAAGCGGCTTAAAAAATATAAATTTAACATTCAATGAAGCCAGCATACTTTATTCTATAGATGAGGGGATAAATACAAAAAAAGCTATAATTGCATATCTTCAGAAGGACAGATCTCAGATCCACAGGCAGCTTGCAAAGATGGTTAAGGATGACCTCATTGAGGCAAGGGGAGAGGAGTACTTCTTAACCTCCAAGGGGAACCTTGCCTACACCGAGGTAAATAATTTAAATATCAAATTTGACAGGAAGAGTATGAAGGCTTTAGCTGAGCAGATAGTCAAGCTGGATAACCTTCTCATGTCTATAAAAAACTAACTTTGATTTAAATAAAAGCAGAAGTAAAAAAGGAGCTAAGGCTCCTTTTTTACTTCTGCTTTCCTTTTTTTATCTCTTCCAGCTTTTTATCTATCTCCTCTATCTCCCTTTAAATCTTGTCGGTCTCCCTTCAATATAGATGAATTTTAAACTACTCATCAATTAATTACAGGATAGCAGTTGCCCTTACGGGACATCCCTCCCCCTCAAACTTCAGAGGAAAGCAGGTAAAGGTAAACTCCTTGTCTATAAGCTCCTCTAGCCCCCTTAGGTTTTCTACAATTATCTTGTCCTCCCTCAGGAGAGCATGGTGTACCTCAAAGTCCACAGATGTTACAGGGTCTACCGATATTACATCCATGCCGATTCCCTTCAGACTAGAGTTGGCTATCTTCTCTATTGCCCTCTCAGACATTATGGGAAAATCTTTAAAGTACTCATCAGTATTCCAGTATCTGTCCCACCCTGTATAAAAAAGCAGGTAATCTATTCCATCAAGGTCTGTGTCCTCTATCTCCTCTACCTTTACACACTTGGCTCTTCCACAAAAATCTCCCACCTCGTAATCTGATAGTCCCTTTGCCCCAACTATCATGTGTTTTGGAGTATCCAGGTGGGTACCTATATGCGTTGTAAATGTAAGGGACATCTCGTGGTATCCGTCCTTCTCCACAGAAAAAGCCTGCTCTATTACCGGCTGGGGGGCTCCAGGGTATACAACTATATCATTTGTCAGTTCGTGGGTTAAATCTAAAACCTTCATTAATGTACCTCCGTCTTCTAGTATCTCGGAAAATTATAGCAACTTTTCCAGATAAAGAGAACACCAGCCTGTATATAAATTAATCATCTTTCTGCCCATCTGGATGAATTTTTATAATCATTCAACTTAAGTTGCTGGTATATGATATCTTTATAAAATGCATTCCCACTTCATTAAACTACTTATCCTCCAGCTCCTCTATCTTACTTAGGGTAAACCCGTTTAGCCTCTCCAGAAAATCTGCAATTACCCTCTGCTCATCCGAGGAAAATGTAGAAAAGAAGGCTGTCTCCCTCATCCTTGCCTCCTCATGGATCCTCTCGTGCTTCAAGTAGATCTCCCTTCCAAGATCTGTCAGGCGGAAGTGTACCTCCTTCCTGTTCCCCTGGATGCTGTACTTTTCAATATATCCCTTCCCGGCCAGCTTGGTTGTGAGCTTGGTTATACCACCCCTGGTCATCCTCATGGCTTTGGCTATCCCAGTTACATTGGGTGCCTCCAGCCTTCCAATGTAATCAAGACAGTGAACTTCAGAGAGGGTCAGGCCCCCATAGTTTATCCTGTTGCTCAGCTCATTGTACCTCTCAGTCTTCTCTATAAACTCCACTATTCTATTAAAGATTTGTTCCTCCATCTAATCACCTCATTTAATCTGAAAAAATTATACCACTATAAGCTTCCCTCCACAAGCCTCTTCCCAGTATCCGCAACTTTCCATCCCATCTCAGATTTAAAATTTCGAAAATAACCCATTCGTTCTTACCGGATTTTTACTTTGGGAAAGTACAATTTTTATATAGATGTTGATACGATTATTTGATTATTATTCCCTAAAATATTATACTTAACTGACCGACAATATCTTTGGCTAATCAATAAAAGGAGGAATTTTTATGAAACTGCTATGTATTATAAGTAATCCCAAGCCTCTGGAAAAGTCCTATGGAAGAAGGATGACAGAAGTTTTTCTGGATGAATATAAAAAACACAACCCCAGCCACCAGGTGGATATTATAGACCTCTATGAAGATAACTATCCCGTATTAAACTATACCGAGATAGAGAGCGCAAGGGAAGGGGGAGAAGGAAGGATGGTAGAGGAGGCAGAGAGGTTTAAAAGTTATGATAAGTACCTTGTTATGGCCCCTATGTGGAACCTATCCGTTCCCTCTATCCTGAAGTCCTATATCGATCACATCATTGTCAGCGGAGTCACCTTTAGATACACCAAGTACGGTATCCCAAAGGGTCTCCTCTCCAACAAGAAGGCATTTTATATAGGCACAAGGGGAGGTGCCTACCCATTTCCGGCATCGGTTTTTGCCTTTGACCTGAAGTATATTAAGTTTGTCCTTAAGTTTATAGGGGTAAGAAACTTCAGGAGCTTCCTCCTTGAAAATATCGATAAAAATCCTGAGAAAACAGAGAGCAGCTTTTCCAAGAAGTTGGAGAAGTTAAGGCTCCAGGCAAGAAGCTTTTAATGGGCGGTGGTTCTATGAAAACCGACAGAAGATACAAGGAGGAGTCCAAGGCATTCTTTAACAAAGTCTGCAACAAAAAACACGGGAACTCCGAGAAACTGGATGATTCAATTCTCAGAAGCTATCCCCCGCAGAAGGGAGAAAAAATTCTGGACCTGGGCTGCGGAGACGGAAGGTTTTTGGAGAAGCTGCACAAGTTGGAAAGTTCCATAGAGCTCTATGGAGTGGATATCTCTGAAAATATGATAGCTGCAGGGAAGGAGAGGGGAATACCGGGGTGTTCCCTTGAACTAGGAGATGCTGAGAATCTCCCCTACAGGGATCACACCTTAGACCGAATCTACTGCCTCAACTCATTTCACCACTATCCCAATCCCAAAAGGGTGGCAGAGGAGATGTGGAGGGTATTAAAGCCCGGAGGACTTCTTGTAATAGGCGAGGTATATGTCCTTCCAGGCCTCAGGGAGATCATCAACCTTCTCCTCCCCTATGGGTGGACTGGAGACTATAGGATCTACTCGAAAAAAACCTTGAATAATATCTTCAGGGAAAGTAAATTTATAAACCTTAGCTTTAAAGTGGTAGATCCCTTCCTCTTTACCTCTGTGTATAGAGCTAAATAGCACAATTTATAGAATAAAGCAAAGGAGCACAGAGGTTAATTCCCCTGTGCTCCTCTATTAAAATCTTGCTATAATCCAAAGTGAAAGTTCATTAAAGGCATTACCTTAAGGGTCTCATTGTTTCCTATATAGTTGGCCAGCCCTAGCTGCACCCCATTCATTATCCTAGCATGGTTGTACAGCCCAATCATAAGGCCGTTGTGCTTTTCACTGTAGTTCACCAGACCTAGCTGCACTCCCCTTGTTTCTCCTCCCTTGTTTACTCCTCCCAGCTCTACCCCCTTGGAGGTTTCATTGATATTTACAAGTCCTAACTGCACTCCCCTCATATCTCCATTTATATTACCTCCTCCAACCTGAAATCCCTTGGCTCTTCCCTCTACAACATTGTACCAGGCTCCCAGCTGTAGTCCCGTAAAGTCTCCCCTTATCTTAGATGCAAAGATAGAGAAGTCCACTCCTCTTACATTTTCATGCTCAGTATAAAATAAGCCCAGTCTGAGACCACTTATATCCGATTTTACTGAATGGATCTGTAACTTGGGCGCCCATATGGCTGCATCAAAGTAGTGAATCTCCCTATCCTCACTAAAGGAATTGAATGCAAGCACCATAACTCCAAGTAAAATAATAATTTTTTTCATTTAACTCCTCCTCTAAGTATCATCTTTGAAAGCTGTAACTCTCTTTAATTGGATTTTAGTATTAGCTTTCCAGATACCAATCTATCACCACTTCCCTCTCCCCTCAACTCCTCCCTCACAAAGTGTTTTGCTTTCTACACAAAGTGGTATATCACCCCCTATGCAGGTTAAATAAATAGTGGATATTTCAAAGTTTGGGTGACTTTGTCACTTACTTTGAGGGGTTTTTTGTGGTTTAATAGTAGAAAATAGAAAGGGGGCTGGATGTGGTGGAGATCTTTATCACTCTTACGAGTCTTTTAAATAAATATAAGGAGCTTCTCAAGGAGGCCAGCAGTAGCGACCTCTCCTTCAATGAGAGCCTTGTGCTACAGGTAGTTGCAAAAAAAGATATGAGAAAGTGCGAGATCAGGGAGTATCTATATAAGGATAAGTCTCAGATCCACAGAGTAATAGAGGGAATGGTCAGGAAAAGACTGCTTAAAAAGCTGGGGAACAGTTATATCCTTACCCAGAACGGTTTAGAGGAGTATGAGAAGATATCTGCCATAAATACCTCTATTATGAAGAGCTTAAACTCTGGAACCGGTCCCTCAAACTCTTCAATGCTTGAGCAGCTGATTCCTGTGGAAAGGTCTATTTCAGATCTTATAAAATAATCTCTAGCGGCATCATCTGATATGCGCTGTATTTCCATTGTTGTTCACTTCGTTCCTAACTTAAGGTGTTTTGTCTCAAAATAACGCTTGAAACTTTATCCAAACTGTGTTACCATAGGGGGGAAGATTTAGAATAAGAAGATTTAATATTGGCTATGCTTCCTAGTGAGGGATAAGCAACAAAATTATGTTATTCTTTCTAACTCATGTAAAAATTTTATGGAGGTATAACTAATGAACGGTATCGTAAAGTGGTTCAACGGAGAAAAAGGATTTGGATTCATCACATCTGAGGAAGGAAACGACGTATTCGTACACTTCTCACAGATCAACAAGCCTGGATTCAAGACTTTAGAAGAGGGAGAGGAAGTAACTTTCGAAGTTACTGAAGGTGCAAAGGGTCCTCAAGCTTCTAACGTAACACCTAGATAGTTTATTTAGCTTCCACCCATAGGTGGAAGCTTTTTTTATTCTGAGGTAATAGATCATATCTTTTAGAGAAATAATCTCGTATGAATTTAAAGAATAAAGTTTCTTTTATGAATTAGAGTTAGAGTCCCTCTCCACTCCTCTTAAAATAACCTCAATAAAATTTAAAGTTCAAAATTAAACCTTGCATTTATTTAAAACCTGTGATAAAATTCTTTCATAGATTTATGATAAGAATAAGATTTAATATTTGGTTATGCTTTCTATAAGAAAAAGGTAACACAAAGTTTTATTTTTTCTTTCAAATTTATGTAAAAATTTTATGGAGGTATAACTAATGAACGGTATCGTAAAGTGGTTCAACGGAGAAAAAGGATTTGGATTCATCACATCTGAGGAAGGAAACGACGTATTCGTACACTTCTCACAGATCAACAAGCCTGGATTCAAGACTTTAGAAGAGGGAGAGGAAGTAACTTTCGAAATTACTGAAGGTGCAAAAGGTCCTCAAGCTTCTAACGTAACACCTAGATAAGCTTGTAAAACCTGTCCATTGGACAGGTTTTTTTTTATTATCTGGAAAAATATAGAATACCCCATCAATTCCACTATAAAAAATAATTACATAAAATTAAAAAGGTTGTAGAGTCACCCTTCTTTTTATTTTTTCAATATAATTACCTTGATATTATCAACAACTTTTTTTTTAATCTCCTGTAAAATTATTCCATACAAAAGCTTTACTATGGAATTAATTTTAAGGAGGAGAAATTTATGTATAAGGACAGAATATTTAAAAAACTTTTCATCTTAACTCTTTTAGCTGCTATACCTCTTGGAGTAGTTGCATCTGAACAGGATCCACTGAAGGTAGCAGAAAGGAAGCTGCCTCTTCCGGTACACGCTTCAGAAGCAGTAAGAGATACACTCAGGGCTGCACTTTCTCCAGGTATAGAGGCTATAAGGAATCATCCTATCCCTCAGACACCTGAGGAGTGGAAGGCCTTTGTGGCTGAGTTTGACAAACCTGGCATTCAGCAGGGGATAGAGCTTGCTGAGGCTCTCAATGTGAAATATGAAAGAAAAATCATAAACGGAGTAGATGTTTTCACTATAACACCATCTGAGATAGCTCCAAAATACAGAAACAACTTATTTGTTCATATCCACGGTGGAGCCTGGTTATACGGAGGTGAGGAATCTGCTCTCCGGGAATCTATAAGGATAGCCCACCATCTGAAGATGCCCGTTGTCTCAATCAACTACCGTAAAGCTCCCGACCATCCTGCACCTGCTGCAGTAAATGACGTGGTTGCTGTGTGGTCTCACCTCATCACAGAGAGGCCTGCAGATTCTATGATGATGGGAGGGTCCTCAGCAGGAGGTAACCTGACTACCGCTTCTGCCATGAGGATACGTGACCTGGGGCTGCCTATGCCAGCAGCTTTATTTATCGGGACCCCTGCTGCAGTGCTTACCAATACCCCAGACAGCCGTATGATAAATGAGGGGATAGATATGAATCTGGATACCTGGGAAGGCCTCATCGAAGCTACAGCAGCTCAGTACTTAGGTAATCAGGATCTTAAGGATCCATATATCTCTCCCCTCTATGGAGAGTTCCATGGATTCCCTCCCTCTATGCTGGTAACAGGTACAAGGGACCTTCTCCTCAGCGACACAGTGCTCCTTCACAGGGCTATAAGAGATGCAGGGTCCACTGCTGATCTTCATGTATATGAGGGGCACTCCCACGGATCTTACTGGATTCCAGGAGAAGACATGGATAACTTTTTTGGAGAACTAGACACCTTTGCTGAGACCCACTTAAATAACTACAGAAGATTTAGAAAAAGGGACCTGGCCTCCCCTGTAAAGGTCGACGAAATAATGATTCCCGAAAAAAATCTTTAATTAATAGGGACGCTCCAGAGGGAGCGTCCCTACTTTTATATATTAACCTCTGCTATCCTCTACATACTCATTCTCTTAGCCATCTTATAGTAGACCCCTTTCGGAAGAAATTTCAGCAATAGATATAGTATCTTATTACAGGTTCCCGGGATACAGATCCCTCCTCCCCTCTCCATCTTCTTAAGGGATATCTCCACCACTTTATCTGCTTCCATCCACCTTACTAGTCCCCTGTTTTCAAAGGTTTTTTCCTCTATATCCATCTCCCTGTGAAAATCAGTTTTGGTGAATCCCGGACAAACCACCTGGACCCCTACTCCTCTCTCCATAAGATCTATGTGGAGAGCTTCTGAAAATGTAACTATAAATGATTTACTTGCAGAGTAGAGGTGATTAAAGGAGGCTGGGGTAAAGGCTGCCAGGGAGGATACATTTATTATATTTCCCCTGCCAGAGGCCTTCATCTTCTTGGACACCATGTGGGTTATTCTGCACATGGCATCTATCTGTACATCCAGCATCTTTCTCTGTTCTTCATAGGTGTCCTCTAAAAATACCTTCTTATTCCCAAATCCCACATTATTCACCAGAAACTCTATATCCATCTCCTCTGCTCTTTTAAGGAGCCTGTCCACATCCTCCCTCTGGGTGAAGTCAGCCAGTACCACCTCTACCTCTACCTTAAACCTCTTCCTTATCTCTGCTGCTGTTTTCTCTATGACCTCACGCCTTCTCCCTGTGATCACTATATTGTATCCCCTCCTGGCAAGCTCCCTGGCATAGGCCGCCCCTATGCCGCTGGTTCCCCCAGTTATAAGTGCATACTTCATCTCTTCCTCCTGATTCTTTTTCTATATCTTAACATATGCCCTTCCATATCATTAAACTTTTCTGAATTAGTTGACTTGCTAACTAAATCGTGTTAAAATTAGTTAGCAAGTCAACTAATTTAGGAGGTTGAATATGAAGAAACCAATAGGTAAAGAGATAAATGAGTTAGCCAGAGATATAAGAAAGTTTTTATCCTCTCATCTGGACAAGTACTCACTAGGGGATGGACAGTTCGGTATCCTCTATGAGCTTCTCCACAACGAGGGGGTATCCCAGGATGAGCTCAGAAGAAGAAGAAATGTGGATAAGGCAACTATAGCCAAAGCTGTTAAGAAGCTCATCGACTACGGCTACCTCTACAAGGAGAGAGATGCCAATGATAAGAGAGCCTTCTGCCTCTATACTACCCCCAAGGGAAGGGAGCTTAAACCTGAGATAGAGAGAATAATAGGATTGGAGCAGGAGCTCCTCCTAAGGGGATCCACCCCTGAGGAGATGGAGATCTTCAAGAGAGTCATGAGGAGAATGACCAGGAATATAGAGGATTACTTTGAGGAAGAGAGGTCATCCTAATGGGAGCATTAAAAAGACTTGAAAGCGAAAGAATATCAAGACTCCTCTGGGAGTTCTCCATCCCAGCCATAATAGGAAGCCTGGTATTTGCCCTCTACAATATAGTGGACAGGATGTTTATAGGTAAAGGTATAGGAGCCTATGCCATGACGGGACTCAGCATCACCTTCCCCATCTTTACCCTCTATATTGCCATAGGAATGCTTATTGGACAAGGTGGAGGAAGCATTGTCTCCATAAGACTTGGAGAGGGAAGAAGGGATATGGCAGAGAGAGCCCTGGGAAATACCGTTACCCTCTTTACAATATCCAGCATCCTCCTTATGATCCTTGGAAGGGTATTTTTAGATGACCTTCTCATACTCTTTGGGGCAACGGAAAACACCCTTACCTATGCAAGGGATTATATGAGTGTCATAAACTCACTGGTATTCTTTAACTTCATGGCCATGGGTATGAACAACCTCATAAGATCCGAGGGAAACTCAAAAATAGCCATGGTATATATGGTATCTGGAGCTTTAATCAATATAGTTCTTGATCCCATTCTTATCTTTTCACTTGATATGGGAATCAGGGGAGCTGCTCTGGCCACTGCCTTTGCCAATGTGGTCACTGCCCTTGCCATCTTATACCACTTTACCCGAAGCAGGAGGAGCCATATCAAGCTGAGATCTAAAAACCTCATTCTAGATAGAAAAACTGTGTGGGAGATCGTCGCAATAGGAGTTTCCCCCTTCTCCCTTCAGGTTACCACGAGCCTTGCTGCGGTAATGTGCAATAAAACCCTCCTCACCTATGGGGGAGATATGGCTGTGGGAGCTATGGGAATCATAAACAGTATCTATATGTTCCTCTCTATGACCATCTCAGGTATAAGGGCAGGGAGCCAGCCTATTATAGGATACAACTATGGAGCCAAGAGGTATGACAGGGTTACAGAAACCCTTAAGCTCTCAATAGCTGGGGCTGTAGCTCTGGGAGCTCTTCTTACTCTTGGGGTCTTTATCAATGCAGAGTTCTTTATCAACCTCTTCAACGATGGAAACAGGGAGATCCTGGCCATCGGCTCTAGGGGAATAAAGATCTATCTGGCACTAGCTTCACTAAATGCCTTCTATATCATCGGAGCAAACTACTTTCAGTCCATAGAGGAGGCCATAAAATCTGTGGTGTTAAACCTTCTGAGACAGGTAGGAATCTTTATCCCACTCCTACTCATCCTTCCAAGGTACTTTGGAATAGACGGAGTATGGTATATCTTTCCCGTGAGCGATCTCTTTATCTTCCTGATAACGGGATACTTCCTGAGAACACACCTGAAGGAGATAGAAAAAAGAGAGGTTATTCCACTAGCCTAAGGTAAAATCCCCTTCCATTAAGCTATTTTTAATCTCAATGGACTATTATTTAGTTAGGTCGGTTTAAGGGAGGGGATGATATGATGAAGGAAGAAACTCGTAAACACTATCTTTTAAAGGAAAAGTTTATCCTGGGTGATAAGTGGATGGATCACCACGGAATTATCTGGACAATCGATGATATTACAGAAGACTATGTTATACTAGAGGGAGAGGTTGAGAAGAAACACATCCTTAAAAAAATTGACCTGACAAACTATAATGATTTCTTGAACTATAAGTTGTGTTAAGCTTAGGCAGCTGGGATGTTCAGAGGAATAATACCTTTAATTAATTCTTTTAACAGCTATGATTAAAATTATATATTTTATCTCTACCCTTCTTTTTGTCTACTCTAGTTTCACTTTGTAAAGTTTAACAATAAATAAAGCTTTTGTTTTCCTTTAAGTTATTGTAGAATGCCCGTGGAACAAATGAAAGGAGAATGAAAAAATGGCTTTATATTCAAGAATAGCAATGCTTCTCGTTGTAAATCTGATCCTAGGATTGGGATTATTCGGAGTTATCTGCGAGGAGAGAAAGAACTATATACCAGTTGCCTGCTTCTCTGCTCTACTTACGCTACTTATAGTTACAACTAATCCAATAGTTTAATGATAAAACCACCCATAGGGTGGTTTTATTTTGGGGGATCCCAGGCTCCCTCTAAAGGCCCTTAAATATCATTTAAGGAAAAAAATGTCACCTGACATTATCTATTTATTCTAAAATCTGCTATACTTCCAACAATAAACTGCTTTTCAGGAGGTATTTATGGAAAAATATAAGATCCTGCCGGGACTTTATTATAAAGGAGCCCTTGTGATGGAACAGGGGGTGAACTTTAGTATCTTCTCTAAAAATGCTGAGAGGGTAACCCTTGAGATCTACAAAGAAGCTCTAGAAACCGAACCTCATTTCTCCTATGAGCTGGACCCTGTACTAAACAGGACAGGGGATACCTGGCATGTATATGTGGGAGGAATACCAGAGGGATACTACTATGGGTGGAGAGTAGGAGGGCCCTTCGATCTTAAGAGGGGCCACAGATACGACTATAGCAAACTTCTTCTGGATCCCTATGCAAAAGCTATTACCCCAAAGCTCCAGGGACATGAGAGGAAGGGAATTGTTATAGACTCCAGAAAGTTTAATTTTTCAAAGCATAGGAAGCCTGAAACCCACTACAGGGACAGCATTATCTATGAGATGCATATAAAACTCTTTACCATGAATAAAAATTCCGGTGTCTCCTACCCCGGAAGTTATATCGGAGTTATCGAGAAGATCAACCACCTGAAGGATCTGGGAGTTACAGCTGTGGAGCTTCTTCCGGTTTTTGAGTTTGATGAGGACAGCATCCTGGGAAGCAATCCCGTTACAGGGGAGAAATTAAAAAATGTATGGGGCTATAACCCCATAGCTTTCTATGCCCCCACCTCAAACTACCTCTCAAACAGGGAGGAAGTAACTGGAGCCCTCCTTGGGGATCATGTAGTGGAGTTCAGCAAGCTGGTGGCTGCATTCCATGATGCAGGTATAGAAGTTATCTTGGATGTTGTTTTCAACCACACGGGGGAGGGAAACGAGATGGGGCCCACCATCTCCCTAAAGGGGCTGGACAACTCCATCTATTACATGCTAGAGCCCTACAACAAGATGTATTACTCCAACTACTCGGGAACGGGGAATACCCTGAACTGCTCCCACCCTGTAGTGAAGGAGTATATCCTGGACTGCTTGAGATACTGGTATGGACAGATGCACGTTGATGGTTTCAGGTTTGACCTGGCTTCCATTCTGGGAAGGGGGAAGAACGGCCAGTGGCTGGGAAACCTCTCCATCCTAAATGATATCTCCAAGGATTCCGTTCTCTCCAGGGCCAAGCTCATTGCCGAAGGGTGGGATGCTGCTGGAGGATATTTTCTGGGGGAGTTCCCAGAGGGATGGGCTGAGTGGAACGGAAAGTTCAGGGATACTGTGAGAAGATTTATAAAGGGAGATCCGGGGATGACCAGCGACCTGGCCACGAGGATAGTGGGCAGCCCCGACCTCTTTGCCAACGACGGAAGGAGACCCTACTACAGTATCAACTTCATCACCGCCCACGACGGCTTTACCATGTGGGATCTGGTTTCATACAATGAAAAGAACAACCACATAAACGGCGAGCACAACCGTGACGGAGATGACCACAACAACTCCTGGAACCATGGTGTCGAGGGTGAAACGGAAGACCCTCATATTATAAGCCTGAGAAAAAGACAGATAAAAAATATGATGGTTATCCTCATGGTTTCCCAGGGAACTCCCATGATCCTCATGGGGGACGAGATGGGGAAAACCCAGCAAGGAAACAACAACGCCTACTGCCAGGACAATGAACTGAACTGGCTAGACTGGAAGAGGTTTAAGGAGTTTGAGGACATCTACCTCTTTACCAAGAGGATGATAAAGTTCAGAAAGAAAAATATTTCCCTGAGAAGAAAGCACTTCTTTACTGCCACAGACACCAATGGAAACGGTCTGTCGGATATAAGCTGGCATGGTACCAAACCATATAAAGCCGACTGGTCCCATGAGTCCAGGGTTCTGGCCTTTATGGTGGATGAAGGCAGGGAGGAAAACAGCTCCCAGATCTATGTAGCCTTTAACTCCCACTATGAGGACCTGGAGTTTGAGCTTCCAGAGGTCCAGGGGAAGAAATGGTTTAGAGTTGTCGATACTGGAAATTCCCAGGAGGATTTCCTGGAAACACCTCGCCCCCTTGCTGGAGGGTCTTACAGGGTAAAGGCAAGAAGTTCAATTGTACTTATAGCAAAATAAAGATGGAGCCTTTAGGGCTCCATCTTTATTTTAAAATTTTTCCTTTAACTACATCTCATATATCTGGGCACCAAAAGCCCCTATCCACCCTTCTACCCTATCCACTTCTGAGGTCAGGATAATCCCCTTCATTCCCTCTACCCTCTGGGGCTTATCTGAAAAGTTGAGAAGGGTTATGGTATGGGGAGATTCTATCTTGATTATCTCCCTTGCAGGATCCGAGGTAACCTTCGCCTTACTCCTGTCCAAGGGCCCTACCCTGCCGCTTTTTTTCAGGGCAATGAGCTCCTTGTAGTATTCCAGTATCCCTTGGTTTCTATCCTCCTCCAGGGTCTCCCAACGAAGCTTAGAGTCTTTAAAGGTTTCCATATCGTGGGGATCTCTGGGTTCCTCCCCCCTGAAGGAATACTCCCTCTTCCGCCCCTCCCTGGCACCATCTATGATCTTTTTATCACTGAAATCCTCAAAGAAGAGGAAGGGTGCTTCCTCCCCATACTCCTCCCCCATGAAGAGCATCGGAATATAGGGGCTTGATATAACTGCTGTAGCCCCCAAAAGAGCCTTTTCCCGCCCGTAAGTGGATGTCATCCTGTCCCCGTGGAGCCTGTTTCCCACCTGGTCGTGATCCTGTATGTGAACCACATGCTCATACCCCTTTGTCCCTCTGCCATCTGTTCCCATAAAATACTTGCAGTACCTGTCAAACTTCGACCCGTCCAATACAAATCCGTCTCTCAGTGCCTTTACAACATCATCCAGATTCCCAAAGTTTATGTAGTGGCGCCCCTTCTCTCCAGTTAACTTCGAATAAAGTGCATGGTTGAGGTCATCGTTCCACTGGGAGTGGTAATTAAATCCATTGTCAGATGTGACATTCCTGTCATTTCTCAGGTGTTCGGCTATCATTATGATCTCCCTGCCCTGTCTTTTCCCTATTTCCCGAGCAAGGTCCGTTACCTCCCTCAGAATATGCCTGGGCATATTGTCAAAGATAAGGGACACAGCGTCCATCCTAAAACCGTCGAAGCCTACCTCCTCCAGCCAGTAACGAGTATTTTCCAGGAAATACTCCCTGATCCCGTAGTTGTAGGCACCGTCGAAGTTTATTGCTGCTCCCCAGGGCGTCGGGGCATCCTTTGTATAGGAAGCATAAACTCCGCTGTAGTTCCCCTCTGGTCCAAAGTGGTTGTACACCACATCAAGGATCACTCCTATCCCCAGCCTGTGTGCCTCCTCTATAAACTCCCTTAAATCCTCATAGGTCCCGTAGGAGTTCTGAAGGGCAAAGGGATAGGTTCCATCGTATCCCCAGTTCCTTTCCCCTGGAAAGGCGTTTATGGGCATCAGCTCGATTACATTTATCCCCAGTTCTTCCAGGTAGGAAAGCTTTTTCATTGCCCCTCTGAGGTTCCCCTCCGGGGTAAAGGTTCCCAGATGAAGCTCATAGATTATTGCATCCTCTATCCTTACTCCCCTCCAACCAGGGGACCCGGCCCCTTCAACCTCCGCAACCATAGATGGTCCGTGAACCCCCTCTGGCTGATACCTGGAAGCTGGATCTGGATATGCCCTTCCATTTATCTCTATCTTATACAGGGTTCCCGGCTCTAACCTTCTGCACTGCCCTTGCCAGTACCCCAGTTCATCCTTGGTTAACTTCACCCTTTCCTCTATATATCCCTCCTCACCGTAGAGGACTACCTCCAGCCTTCTCCTCCGTGGTGCAAATACCCTAAATCTTGAAACCTCCCCATCATAGTAGTGACCCAGCTTCATCCCTCTCCTCCTATAGACCGTACTCTTTTCTTATCTCCTCTACTCTCTCATAGAGGTGTGGAGGTATCTCCCTGTTGGCTGCCACTATATTTGCCCTTACCTCCTCTACACTCTGCATACTGGAGATGACAGATGTTGCTCCCCTGTCCAGGAGATAGTTTATAGCCACCTCCAGAAGGGTGAATCCCTCCTCCATTGCTACCTTTTCTATCTCTTCGGCTGCTCTGTAGTACTTCTCCTCTCTTAGAGCAGAATTGGACCTTCTCACATCCCCCTCTGTTAACCTATCAATATTCTCTGCTCCCACTCCAGCAAGGATCCCCTGCATAAGTGGGGAGTAGGGAAGAAAGATCATTCCCCTTTCCCTAGTATAGGGAAGAATCTCCTCCTCGCTCCTGTACCCCAGACCGATATTGTGGTATGAACCGGCATTGGGCTCCAGCATATTGTAGAGTCCCTGAAAGGAGGTTATCTCGCATACCTCTTCAGCCCTCTTAAGGTCCCCCAAGGAGTAGTTGGACACCCCTATATATTTTGCCTTCCCAGACTCCTTTATCTCACATAAGGTTTCAAAGGTCTCCCTGATATCATAGGCTGGATTTGGCCAGTGTACCTGAAGGAGGTCCACATACTCCGTTTCCAGTCTCCCAAGGATCCCATCTATCTCCTTTAGCAGGCTTTCCCTGCTGAGGTTGTTTTCCACCCTCCCATCCTCATCCCAGATAAGACCACACTTTGTGGCGATGAATATGCCTTCCCTGTCATATCCCTCTATAGCCTCCCCCACTATCCTTTCACTGTGCCCCAGTCCATATACAGGGGCTGTATCTATAAGGTTTATCCCCATATCCAGGGCTTCCCTCAATACCCTCACAGACTCGTCGTCGCTGCTTCCCATCCATCCCACGGGATCAAATGCCCAGGTCCCTATTCCCATGGCAGAGATCTCTAGATCTCCCGTTTTTGCTGTTCTTCTGTACTTTTTATTTCTGATCCTTTCCATCTCTTCCCCCTATTGATTCTCTGACTATGAGTTCCCCTGTTATTACTCTGTCCCCTGCATCCTTTCCCTCTATAAGATTCATTACTCCCTGAAGAAGAGCCCTGGATATCTCTACCGTGTCCTGGGATACAGTGGTCAGGGGCGGCGATGCAACCCTTCCTGCCATGAGGTTATCAAAACCGCTTAAGCTGATATCCCCTGGAACCTCTATACCTGCCTTTTGCAGCTCCTTTATTACCCCCAGGGCCGCCATATCTGCTGAACACACCACAGCATCTATAATTTTCCCAGATCTTATATCTTCCACTATCTCCCTTCCCATGGTAAGGCCGTCCTCATAGGAGAATCCTCCCCTGTACACCCTTCCAGATTTTAGAGAGACGGACTCCAGGTAGGCCTCGTACCTCTCCTGGGATACCTGGGAACTATCACACCAGCCGGCAAAGGTAATATCCTCATGACCTTTCTCCTTAAGGAGCTTCACCACTTCCTCTATACCACCTCTGTTATCCGTGGTTACGCAGCACTTTCCCTCTAACTTCTGATCCAGTATTGCCATGGGGAGCTCCGCCTCCCTCAGCTCATCCAGATTTTCATCCTCCAAAGTGAGCCCCAGTATAATGAGGCCATCCACCCTGGTTCTCTTGGTCATCTCCATGTAACTCTCTCCACCTACTGGCGTCATAAGGAGGATGTCGTAGCCCTTTACTGCTGCCTCCCTGCTTATCTCCCCCAGGATCTTTATGAAGATGCTCCCTCCTATTTCAAGGGTCTCTGTGTGGAGGATAAGTAGACCTATAAGGTTCTTCCTTCTGGCTGATAGTCTTCTGGCTATGGGGTTTGGAGTGTATCCCAGCTTATCGGCCACCTCCCTTACCCTTGCCTTGGTCCCCTCACTTACATCCTCCTTATTATTTAGTGCTTTAGAAGCTGTAGAAACAGAAACTCCAGCTTCCTTAGCTATCTCCCTGATACTTGCCATACTCCTCCCCTCATATCTTTAAATCAGACCTAATCTATATTTAATAGTTTCATAAATCTCAAATCTCAACGAAACCGTTTTCGATAAGATGATAGCCGATTTTTTTATCCCTGTCAAGAAAGCAGGTTAGCCAGATAGGATGTTGTAATGTCCCCTAAATTTTGTTATTCTATACCCAGGATAATAAACTACTAGATGGAGGTAGACCTATGAATGTTAAGGAATTTATCGATGAACTTTTTAAAGAATTAGATAGAAGAAATTTAGAGGAGTATGAGATATACTACATGTCCTCTGGAAAGAGCACCGTAAAGGTATTTAAGGGAGAGGTGGACAGCTACTCAGATTCCACCACAAGGGGGATCTCTCTCAGGGTAAAAAAAGACAATAAGATGGGATACTCCTACAGCGAATCCCTTACTGAAAAAGATATCGATTATATTATAGAAGAGGCTCTGAACAATGCTCAGATCATTGAAAATGATGAAGTGGAGCCTATGCATAACGGAGAAGGAGAGTATGTAGTAGTAGAGGACTACAACCCTACCCTATCAGATCTCAGTGTAGAGGAGAGGGTTGAGTTTCTCTCTACCATGGAAAAAACTGCTATGGAGAAGGATCCCCGTATCACCAGCGTCAACTACTGTATGTTTGGTATGGGAGAATCTGAAAGGGTAATTAAAAACTCCAAGGGGATGGACCTTTCCGACAGAGGAAACTCTGCCTACACCTATCTCTCTGTGGTTGCCAAGGAGGGGGATCTTGTAAAGACTGGAGCAGCTTTCAAGGTAGGTAATGATTTTGGCGAGTTTGATCCTGTGGCCCTGGCTGAGGAGGCTGTGGAAAAGGCTATAAAGAAGCTGGACACAATCTCTGGAGTAGAGGGAGAGCTCCCTGTTATCATCAGAAATGAAGCCTTTGGAGATATGCTGGGAGCCTTTAGCGGGGTCTTCTCTGCTGAAAGTGTTCAGAAGGGTATCTCAAAGTTAAAGGGACAGCTTGGAGAGGTTATCGCCAGCTCTGCAGTTACCCTTGTAGATGATCCCCACCTGGAAAAGGGACTTGGAAGTACAGGCTTCGATTCCGAGGGATTCCCCACTAAATACAAGGAGATAATAGCCAAGGGAAGACTTGAGTCCTACCTCTATAACCTCAAGACTGCAAAGATCGACGGCGTAGAGTCTACCGGTAATGCCTCCAAGGGGAGCTATAAGGGGACTATAGGTATATCCCCTTCAAACTTCTATATCCTGGAGGGAGAGCGTTCCCCTGAGGAGATCTCTGGTGAGATTCAAAAAGGTGTCTACATCGATTCCTTTGCAGGGCTTCACTCTGGTATCAACCCTATCTCTGGAGATTTCTCCCTTGCTGCTGAAGGGTTTGCCATAGTGGACGGAGAGAAAACAAAGGCCCTCAAACAGATTACCGTAGCCGGGAACTACTTCCAGCTCCTTAAGGATATAGTAGAGGTTGCCAGCGACCTTTCCTTTGGATTATCCTCTATTGGATCTCCATCTATATCTGTAAAGAGTCTTTCCATAGCAGCTGACTAAAGGTAACGTGACGTTGCATCCTGATAATCAAATGGAACACTAATTATTTCAAGCATTTTTTTATAAATTCTATACTTTATCTTAACAGCAAAAAGACAGAAGGCTAAATATCCTTCTGTCTTTTTTATCTTCCATCATTAAAGTTTTAATTATCTTATAAAGTGAGTAAATACCTTGTCTTCTCTCTTTGGCTCCTCTACCTTCCCCCTTCCATTTTCAACAAGCTTTAATACCCACGCCATATTCTTTCCTAAAACTCTCATTATCTGCTGACCCTCTAAGTCTCCCTCTGTATCTCCAGGCATTGTCCCGTGAATAACATTCCAATAATTTGATGTAGGCATTATCATCTCCGAATAATTTATATAGTTATTTAGCTGCTCAAAGGTCGGTAACCCTCCTGAACGTCTTACTGCTACCACTGAGGCCCCAACTTTATGTCTAAACAGTGACCCATTTACACCTGCCACATAGAAAGCTCTGTCCAGAAACGCCTTCATTGTAGCTCCCAAAGCAGAATAATGTACTGGGGAACCCAGTATTATTCCATCTGCATCCTTAATTTTTTGAATCCATGTATTTACATAATCATCCTTTAAAATACACTTCTCATCTTTATTTCTTGCACAGCCATTACAAGCTATACAGCCTCTTAGTTCTTTATTTCCAACATGTACTACCTCTACCTCTATACCTTCCTTCTCCAATTGCTCAGCCACTAACTTTAAAGCTGCCCCTGTATTTCCATTTGCCTTTGGACTTCCGTTAAACGCTACTAACTTCATAAAAAATCCTCCTTTTTCTCTGCTAAAGGTGTGAACTCTCAAATACACTCCTATAACCCTTCTACAGAAAATCCTATCCTGTAGATTTGCAGAACTTGTCATTAACTTTTCAAATTCAATGTGAGTTTATTGTATAGAAACGATGAATTTTTCACAAGTAGGCACCTTTAGGTAAGTAAACTTACCTAAAGGTAGGATTTTAAATAATTCAAGGGGTAGAAGGAAAATAGAAAAATAACATTTATTTTTTCACAAAAGAATTATATAATAATTCAAAGAGTTATTATCATTATCGTTAGAGGAGCTACCTATGCTTGAATATAAAGGTAAAAAATTTGTCTGTCACCTGGATCTGGGAATAGAGGTTCTCAAGGGCAAATGGAAAGGACTAATACTATTTCATCTCACAGAGGAACCGGTACGATTTTTGGAGCTACAAAGAAGGGTAAAAGGAATTTCACAAAAAGTTCTCAATGAACAGCTCAAAGCATTGGAAAGTGAGGAACTAGTCAATAAGAAAATTTATCCAGAAGTCCCTCCAAGAGTAGAATACTTTCTTACTAAAAAGGGCGCTGATATCATGCCGGCATTAAAGATAATCGCAGAGTGGACTCAAAAATATATGGGGAGCGAGATATCTTATAGTGATTAATAAAAAAAACAGCCAAAATTATTATAATGGCTGCTTTTTATTTTAAACTCTAAAATAAGGTTTTGTAATAAATTAGATATTTTATAGATTGACCTCCTATAAGGTGAAATTTCTTGAAAGCTACTTTATAATAAAAATAATACTTCATATCTCCTCTCTCTTCCAAGAGATTTGCATTTTCTACCTTCATCACCTTTCCTTCTAGATCTCAACCTTACTCTCCCTCATCTGAAACTACTGTTCTTAATTTTACGACATTATCATACCTATGGGTAACTTCATATATCACCTTGGGGAATTCTACTTCCTCGTAAACTTTCATTAGTTCATCTAAGTCATTTGAATAATATATCTGCCTCTGAGTCTCACAAAAAAGCTGATAACGCATCTTTACCCTTACTTCAACCTGACTATCAATATCGCAAAACTTCTCTATCATTATGTAACCGCCTTAATTTTTTATGAGATATTAAAACACCTCAAAATATATTTTGAGGTGTTTTATTTTCTTTTAACTGTTCAACCTGGATTTTATACTTTCGTCATTTTCAAAGGCACCCCTTATCTTTTCATTGAATAGGTTTATTGCCAGTTTATCCTCCCTATACGCCTTTAATTTTTTCAGATCCGTTCTTAGTCCTACATGCAAACTATACATCATAGCTAAAAGGATTATGGTAAATGGAAGCCCTGATATAATTACCCCGGTCTGAAGAGCATTCAGTGCATTACTTCCTCCTGCGAGAAGAAGGGCCACTGCAATTGTTCCTTCCATTACCGCCCAGAATATTCTTTGAGGAACAGGTGAATCTAACTTACCTCCAGATGTAAGGTTATCTACAACAAGAGATCCTGAATCCGATGAAGTAACAAAGAACGAAATTACTAAGAATGTTCCTATAAGAGATAAAATTGTCTTCATAACTCCAGGGATTTCCATTCCCTGAATCATAGCAAATAAAGCAGTTGAAGTATCTGTATTCACAGCTTCCAGTAACTGACCATTTGTAACACTATCCTGATAAAGAGCTGTCGCACCAAAAGTTGACATCCAAATAAAACTTAAAAGAACAGGAACAATTAAGATTGCCGTTACAAATTCTCTAACACTTCTTCCTTTGGAAACTCTCGCTATGAACATTCCAACAAATGGTGACCATGATATCCACCAAGCCCAGTAAAATACTGTCCATGCTCCTTGCCATTTATTTCCATTTTCACTAAAAAAGCTAATAGAAATAAAGTTATTCAAGTAATAACCCAGTCCGTTATTAAACGATCTTAAAATATAAAGTGTTGGTCCCAATATTAGCATCAAAAGAAGAAAAATTCCTGCTACTCTCATATTAAGTTCAGAAAGTATTCTGACTCCTTTACCTATTCCTGAGACTACAGATAGTGTTGCTATCAAAGTTATTGTAATGATTATTCCCACCTGCATATTAGTACTCTGAGGAACATTAAAAAGATAGTTTAATCCTGCATTTATCTGTTGAGCTCCGAACCCTAGTGATGTTGCTAATCCAAATAAACATGATATTACTGCTGTAATATCTATAATATCTCCAACTTTTCCAAAAACCTTATCCTTGAAGATTGGATAAAATACAGATCTTAACGAGAGAGGAAGCCCTCTGTTATAAGCAAAGAAAGCTAGTGCTAGGGCTATAAGAGAATATATCCCCCATGCATGGAAGCCCCAATGATAGAATGTCATCCCCAGTGCCTGAGTTGGTGAAGATGTTCCTGTAAGTGGCAGAACACTATTTGCATGAAATATAGGTTCTCCTACACTAAAAAATACAAGACCAATCCCCATCCCCGCACTTATAAGCATAGAATACCAGGCAAAGTTTGAAAATTCAGGTTTTGCTTCGGGCCCTCCCAGCTTTATCTCTCCAAATTTACTGAACATCAGATAAATTGGAAACATTAAAAATAAGTTTGCACTCAATATGAAAAACCAGTTGAAATTATCAGTAATCTTATTTTGAATCCCGGTCAAAGTAGAGCTTGCTACTTCTGGATTAATAAGTGTTAATCCTATAAACAATAATACAAATATTCCTGAAATCAGAGAGACCTCTGGATGAAAGTCAAATCCAAATTTATTAAAGTTTCTCTTGTGTAAAAGTTTGGTTTTCCCCTTAAATTTGTCTGTCTCAAACTTTGGTCTTGTTAATGTTCTCATGTAATCCCTCCTATTTTGTTAAAAAAAAACACTCTAACTCCATTATCAAAAGATAATAGAGTTAGAGTGTTTAAGTTTCGCCTAAGTGACTCACTTTATACCACTTGTAAAGTAGTATAACTCATTGCCTGCCTCCAGCAGACCCTGAGTAAACCCCAGTTCTATAACGATACTTTTCAGCCAAGCTTTCCTTTCTTCACGACCAACTCGAATCAACACTACCCTTAAGCATCGAAGACCTCACTGATCAAGTACTAACATGATTTACTTTGTACTGGTTATTTAAATTTACCATAAATAGGCTAACATATATTTTTAATTGTGTCAAATCAGGTGATTAATCTTTTTTTATTTAAGATAATTTAAAGTAAAATTAAATCTAGATAAGGCCCACCTCTTTAAGGTACTCCTCAGCTACATCTCTCGGATTCATCTTCCCCTCTGAAACTTTAAGATTAAGCCCCTGCATTTCCTCATCACTCAGGCTTCCCCTAAGAAGGTTCAACAGCTTAAAACAATCAGGGTACTCTTTTTTGAAGTTGGTTTTGATAATAGGAGCAACATTATAGGGCGGGAAGTAGTTTTTATCATCCTCTATTATCTTAAGACCGTATTTGCTTATCCTTCCGTCGGTTCCATACCCTACTGATATGTCTACCTTATCATTATTTAGGGCAGTAAGCAGCAATCCCGCATCCATCCCTTTGATCCCCTTAAACTCTACACCATAAGTTTCCTGAACCCCTGGCAAGCCATCTGGTCTGTCCAAAAATTCGTTGTCCGATGCTATCTCAAATTGATTGGAAAACTTCTTTAAATCCGAGATCTTTTTTATATTATACTTATTCATAAACTCAGGCTTAGCTAAAAAGACAAAAGTATTATTGAATCCCAGAGGCTCCAGCATCTCTATTCCATGCTTTTCCTTAAATCTCCTATTGACAAAACTATATGTTTCATCACTTGGAAGAACATCTGTCTCCTTAAAGATAGATGAATAAGCTGTACCTGTATATTCGGGATACATGTCGATCTCTCCGCTTCTTAAGGCCTCAAAAGCAATCTGCGTCCCTCCAAATTCAAGTACCCTTGTATTGAGATCTGTATTTTTTTCTATAAGAAGGGAATACATCTGACCAAGGATCCTCTGCTCGGTAAAGTTCTTGTGTCCTATTGTTATAGTTTGTGCTCTCGATCTCCATTTGTTGTAGTGTCCCACACCAGATACTCCAAGGGGCAGCATGAATATCAGCACTCCCATAACTAATATGGGCTTCTTCAACTTATGTACCCAGTCTACATTGGATGAACTCTGGAGAGGTTTTAAAGCCCTCTCTATAATACCAAACATACTGTTAATGAACATAGCCAGAAGTGCAGCAGGTATAGCACCCATCATTACAAGCTCATTATTTCCAGTAGCTATTCCCCTGAAGATGAATCTACCAAGACCTCCGGCGCCAATAAGAGCAGCTATGGTAGCTGTTCCTGCACAGGTAACCGATGAAATTTTAATTCCACCCATTATCATCGGGACCGCCAGGGGAAGCTCTACTTTGAACAAGATCTCTCTCTTGCTCATTCCCATCCCCCTTGCTGCTTCAAAAAGGTTTACATCTATTCCGGTTATTCCTATATAGGTGTTTGTAATTATGGGAAGAAGGGCGTATAAAAACAACACTGCTATTGAAGGAAGCAGACCTATTCCAAGAAAGGGAATTATCAATCCAAATAGTGCCAGGCTTGGAACAGTCTGAAAAACCCCTGCAACCGATAAGACTGGTTTTGCTATACTCTTTTTCTTGGAGATCAGTATCCCTATGGGGACTCCTATCAATATCGCCAGTCCAACTGCTAAGAAGGTTATCTCCAAATGTTCCCAAAGAGCCGTTGCCATATCTGAAAAATTATTGATTAGAAACACTACTATCCCCTCCCTCTGGTTTTATTTCATAGATTACATTCAAAAGACTGGTTGGCGTTACCATCCCAAGAAGGTTTTTATCTTCATCCACAACAGGAACTCCCTTGTTTCTGCTCTCCTCTACCATACCCAGAGCATCGATAAGGTTGTCATTTTTCTTCAGGTGCAATATATCTGTAACCATGATGTCCTCCATGGTTATACTCGGAGAAGGTTCATATTTAAAGAGAACCTCCTTTGAAACACACCCCACCAGGGCCCTCCTGTCCACAACAAAAACATAATCCTTATCATACTCCTTCATCCTTTCAAAGGCCTTTGAGAGGTTCATATTTGGAGCCACTACCGGCACCTTTCTCTTCATGATATCCTTCACAAGAAGAAGTTCAGGTGTTTTCCAGAGCCTGTCCTTCCCTATAAAATATTCCACATATGAGTCTGCGGGATTTTTTAATATCTCCTCTGGAGAATCATACTGTAAAAGTTCTCCCCCCTTCATAATAGCTATTTTATCAGCTATCTTTATGGCTTCATCCATGTCGTGAGTTACAAAAACTATGGTTTTATCCAGTTCTTTTTGCAGGTCCACCAGCTCATCCTGAAGACTGTCTCTGGTTATTGGATCCAAGGCAGAGAACGGCTCATCCATCAAGAGAATGTCTGGATCTGTGGAAAGAGCTCTGGCTATCCCCACCCTTTGCTGCTGCCCTCCCGACAGCTCTCCGGGATACTTGTTATAATCATCCTCCTCTAGGTGGACAAGCTTCAGCAGTTCTATGGCCTTTTCCCTCCTCTTCCCCTTGTCCACATTAGTTAGTTCAAGAATTATTTCAATATTCTCTCCCACTGTCATGTGAGGAAAGAGCCCCACCTTCTGAATGACATAACCTATACTTTTTCTTAGTTTTACCGGATCCCTTTTAGATATATCCTGTCCGTCTACCAGGACTCTTCCCTGGCTTGGTTTTATAAGCCCATTTATCAGTTTCATCATGGTGGTCTTACCGCACCCACTCTCTCCTATGATGCAATAGATTCCACTTTTTTCAAATCTCAAACTGATATTATCAAGAACTTTTTCCTCTCCGTAACTCTTATGAATACCCTTCAGTTCAATCAATTTTATCCCCCCCTTTTTTTCTCCTATAAAAAAAAACACTCTAACTCTACTATCAAAAGATAATAGAGTTAGAGTGTTTAAGTTTCGCCAAAGTGACTCACTTTATGCCACAAATTTCATAGCATAACTCATTGCCTGTTCCATTAACAGACCCTGAATAAACCCCAGTTCTATAGATCAGGTTTTTCAGAAAAGCTTTCCCTCTTTCAGTCAGTTTGAACCCGCACTGCAAAACAGCATTACCAGCCTCACCAGCTAAGTACTAACATTTCTTACTTCACACATCTATCTTTAATCCTATACGATATTAGGACATCTTTCTCTGTTTGTCAAATTTTTTTATTTGATAAAATAAAACAGGGACAATTAAGCCCCTTAATAGATAAATTTGATTTCTGCTTTAATTAACGCTTGTTTCATCTAAACTTTTTATTATTTCCGAAATATACTGATATATAAATTCTATTACTTTTTCATTTTCAAATTTATCTAATACTCTTTTTTCCATCTCCTCTATCTCAGAGATATTATATACTTCATAATCATTTTGTAATATATAACGTATCAACTCAATAAGCTTATCATCATCTACCAAAATCTTCATAAATCCCTCCCTTTTTAAGTACTTTATCTCTTCGTTAAAAAAGGCCCTTTCCTTTAAAAACCCCGGTCAAAATTTTTCTTTCATCCCCTGCCTCTCTCCGTTAAGTTAACTGATATCATCAAAGGAGCGTCATAATGGCTAAGGTTTTTTTCTGTAATGAAGTTAGGTGTAAAGGAAAATAACTGGTTCCCTCCTATTCTTTACTCATCATTAAAAATATGTTTTCGCATCCTCCTATCCACTTCAACTAGCCATTCCTTTACCTCTTCAAATCTCTTTAATTCACCCTCCTCTAAAACTGTCTCCCTCAGGTGGTCTCTATCCAGATACAGCTGGGAAACAGACTCCCTTCCCACCTCAGTGAGAAGATACTTATTTCCCCTATCTTCTTTGGATTTAGTGGCAAGTCCCTTCTCAATCATTGAATTCAGGGTGCGCACTATGAGCCCCTTGTCAAACAGGGTCTCCTGGTGGATAGTTCCTACATAGTGCTTTTTATCGTAGAGAGCCAGTAAAATAATAAACTCATTGTAGGTCATATCTACCTCCCCCACTTTACAGAGCTCCTTTATACTTATCATTAACCGGTGCATTGCCATAAGGCCCTCCATATATCCCCTCCTTTATCAAAAATCAATACCCCAAAATATCTCCATAGGGTTTTAACCTGCTAGAATAAAAGCATTAATCTATAATAGTAACTTTTATTGATATTATCAAGGCCTCCCATGTAATTAACTGAGTCTATATTTTAAAGCCATCCTCTGAAAATAAAGATTAATTTCTTAGGAGAAATACTTCTCCTTTGCTTTACTGTACTTCTCCAGGTCACCTTGGCACTTCTCCAGGCTTTTTCTTTTAAACTCTATATATTTTTTTCTGGCTTCCTCTGAATTAGACAGTATTCTCTTTTTTTCTAACTTTTTTCGCCACAAACCTCCGTTTACTTTGACAACAAGAGCCGTAAAGTCAATCCTTCCCTCGTCATTTCTCTTTGTAAAGAAACACCTTTCCCCAATCTCAAGAACATTTACAGCCTCTGTATAATTCAGATCCTTGAGGGCTCTTCTTACCCTTTTAATGGTTTCGCTGTAAGTACCCAGTCCGATCATTATATCTACTATAGGTCTGGCCTCCATTCCATTAACAGAGGTGCTTCCAATGTGTTCTATCCTCACTACATCCTCTGGAAGTTTCTCCACAATTTTATTTTTCTCCTGGGCAAATTTTTTGTTCCACTCACTATCGTAAGCTACTAAAGGTTGGATTTTATCCCTATTCATAATTAACTTCCTTCCCAAGGCAATTTCACCTCAACTTTATTATCTCTATCTTCATTTTTTTTTAACTCTCCTATTACTTAGTTTATATACAATCGATCCTCTCTTTCCTTTGCTGTCATTCTATAAAAAGCAGCGTAAAATTCCACCCTGATAATCTTTAAGAATCCTTATTGCCTCAATATAACTTTTTTTATAAATTCTATACTTTTCTTAAAAATAAAAAGAGGCTTCAATAAAGCCTCCTTCTAACTTTTTAACCTTAAGTAGTGAGCCGCACTACTTGATCTCAATATCTATGACCTCATCCTTTGGCGGAGAAAGCTCTGATTTAGGTATGGAGATGATAAGGATACCGTCCCTATACTCGCTTAGGATCTTATCTATCTCCACATCCTCTGGCAGGTTCAGACTTCTGCTAAAGGATCTTCTCTGAAACTCCCTTCTGTGATAGTTTTTATCGGTATATTCCTTGCTCTCCTCCTCATCATAGGAGATGGTTAAGACATTCCCCTGCCTCCTTATCTTGATATCTTCCTTTTTTATTCCCGGAGTAGAGACCTCCACTACATAGCTGTTACTTCCCTCCCATATATTAACTGGAGGGGTTAACCTCCTATGAAAGAAACTGTCCGTTAGAAAATCATCTTCAAAAAAGTCCTTTAAAAACCCCGGGTTAAAGATGTCATACTTCTTTATTCGATTTGCCATACTTACCTCCTTATCCTTAAGATCTATATGCTACTTACTTCTTCTCTCCTTTTCCAGTTCCTCCTCTACACCTTTCAGGAGCTCCTGTATCTGAT
>CAYSGC010000005.1:0-5781 GCA_964430145.1 uncultured Fusobacteriaceae bacterium
AAGAAACCAGCAGCAAGCCTTATAGACATCGATGATGACGGAAAGATCAGCGGACTCTTTTAAGGATAACAGATAAATTTAAAACCATCTTGTTTCTTAAGGTAGATTCCCTTAAGGCCTGGATGGTTTTTTATTTAGTTTATTTGCTCCCTTTCCAGTCTCTATTCACCGGAAGCCTCTAAACCCCTAAATTGATTTTTTCTAAAATTGGAGTTAGACTTAAGTGGCACAAAATCATTGGAAGGGGTGATTTGATGAGGGAAAAATTAATCTCCAGTCTTATAGGTGCATTTGATCATAAGGGACTTAAGGTTGTGGAGGAGGGCGATACCCTGAAGACAAATGAAGTTAGGTATGAGTTTATTGGAGATGATGTAATTCAGCTAAACTACCGAGACTGCCCACACACTAAAATCATAGAATCTGTTGAGGGACTCAAACTCTTTGTCCCCGATATAGATCTTCAGTGCGACTATGGAATTAAGGATGATGACCACTGCCTCTGGATTAAGTTTTAATCTACAGCTCCTCTCCCGTTGGGAGGGGAGTTTTTTTATTAAATCATCTTAGGTCTTCACATCCTTATTGACTTTCGTCTCTTCATAGAGTAATAGAGTTGTGGATTGTATACCTGATTTATGTGAACAGAGGAGGATCTATGAATAAAACTAAAAGATATATAGAGGCCAACAGGGAAGCCTGGGAGGAGGCCTTTGACTACCACGAAAGAGCAAAGGGCATGGAGTGGCTGGAAAACTTCTCCTCCAAGGACTACACCACCTTTTCTCCCTTTGAAAAGGATATCTACTTACGACTGGACCTTAGGGGAAGGTCTGTTGTTCAGGCTCCCTGCAACAACGGAAGGGAGGTCCTGTCACTTCTAAACCTCGGAGCTGAATATGGAGCGGGTTTTGATATCTCAGGAAAGAATATCGACTTTGCCAATAAGCTGAAGGAGGTTGCAGGCTCCAGTGCCGATTTTTACATGAGCGATGTCTATGAGATTGATAAAAACCACTTTGGCAGATTTGATATCGGGATAATCTCTGCGGGATCCTTCAACTGGATGCCCCACCTCAGGAAGTATCTCGAGGTCTATAAAAACCTATTGAAGGATGGGGGTGACCTTCTCATCCTGGAGATGCATCCTCTTACAACGGTATTCCCCTACTCCCTTAAGGATGGGCAGGAGGTAGTATTTGAGGAGAGCTACTTCAACCGCTCCCCCTATAGATCCAACCAGAGCCTGGACTACTATGGGGGTACAGAGTACAGGAGCATGGATAAGTATGAGTTTCAGCATACCATGGGAGATATTATTCAGGCCCTTGTGGAGCTGGGCTTCCAAATAGTCGAGTTTGAGGAGCACTCCGTAGATCTCGGGGGAGGTCATGAATACCTGGAGGAGGGAGAGAGGTTACCACTGAGCTACCACCTTTGGGTTAAAAAAGGGGGTAGATAAAGGTCTCTAAACCTGCTTTAGCTTCAATATTTTTTTATTCTAATAAAAAGAAAAGTGTTATTTTTATGGTATAGTTTCATTGAAAATGATTTTTTGTGAAGGAGTGAACGAGAAAAGGAAAGAGGCTGCAAACCCTAAAAGGTTAGCCGCAGCTTTGTGGGAAATATTTTTAATCTAGATCGGAGGAGGTTAAGGATGTCTTACAGAATTGATTTGGATCTATGTGTTGCATGCGGAGCTTGTGAACCCCTATGCCCAGTTGACTGTATCTCAGAGTCAGCAAAGGGAAAGAGGGTCGTAGATGAGGGCGCCTGTATCGACTGCAGTGCCTGTGCAGGACTTTGTCCAGTGAACTGTATAACCCACATAGAGTAGAGACTTGCTAAAAAAAGTTCTATGCCTCGATATAGAACTTTTTTTTAGTTTCATAGGTAAAAAAATGAGCTTCCAGTCTTAATTAAAAAAGCCAGGAAGTTAATTCCCAGCTTTTTTTATAATTACATGTCTAGTCTATATCCCATTGCTAATGTGAATAAGTCTGCATCAATATCTTCACTATAGCCAGGTTCGTCCCACTCTAATTCCGTTCTGCTCCAAAAAAATTCAATAGAAAAATCTTCTTTATATTCTGTACCAATTCCAAAGGCATAGTATAGACCTCCTTCGACATCAGCATTAATATCCCCCGTATCCAAAGCTATAGTAAAGGTCTCATCTGCATATGCATAACCTAAGTTACCAAAAATATAGGGATTCCAATAAGTTCCAGTATCAAATTTATACCTCAACAGACCATAGATCGGGTAGGTATCAATATCCCCTATAACAGACCTAACATCATCCGTTTCATTTGGTTCGATTTTAACAAATCCTACTCCTAAACCGTATTCCAACCCAGAAGGACTGCTGGCTATATATTCCAAATTAAGAGAAATATTAGCAGATGTGTCCTGATCTCCATAAAGATCTCCTATTTCACCATCTGGCTTTAGTTCGCCGTCAGTAATTCCCATCTTAAAGTTTAGAGAATTTCTTTCAGGAGTAAATTCATTACCATAAACCGCAGTCCCTAAGATTCCGATACACGCCAACAACAGTATCTTTCTTTTCATTTTCATTGCCCTCCTCATATTAAGTTAAAAATCAATAGTTCTCCTTTTATTCTTTGTCTTATCATTTTTTCCTCTTTTTATTTTGGTATATCATAATAGTCGGATCTCTCAAAATTAAATAGTAAAATCTAAAAATTAACAGGAATAAACATTTATTTTTTCCTTACTTTTTTTTGAACATTCTCAAACTCAGAAAACAAAATCTCACTTTAAAAACTAACGATCATTTTAAGTTGATTATTTTTTTACTTTAATATATACTACCTATCGATGATTTGAGAGAGTCAAGTTAAACAGGAGGACGGTCGATGAAGCAAGTTGTAATTACAGGATTATTTTTTGTAGCAATAACCCTAATCATGGAGTAATGATATAGGCTAATATAGATTAAAGGGAGCTTTCTAAAACGACAGAAGCTCTTTTTTATTTACCCTGAAAAATAAAAGGAGACCCCTTACGGCCTCCTTTTCAAATTTATACCCTCATGGCTCTTTTTAATAGATCTTGTAGTACTTTATTGAATTCATATTAATAGTCAGACTATCTCCTGGAGTTCTGTTTAAAAGCATCTTATCCTGAGTAATCTCTATGTCTGTCAGATCTCTGAAAAACGTCTGCTTTTTATTCTTATAGAGAATAAAGATAGTTGAATTAGTCTTTGTGTGGTTCTCCTTAGATATTTTCATATTAAACTCCTTTTTAAAGCTGATCTTCTTAATAGATTATACTTCCATAAAAGGGTCGGGGGTACACATCAATTTAATTATTTATCCATTCATCTTTTTCGCTTTTAGGCCAATAAAATAAAGGATTCATAATCTTCTTTGTGTTCTATTTTTTTGAATTTTTCTCTCTATTCCCTCTTAAAAACCCATCCTCCTCTCACGTTTACTCTGTTCTTATCCTTATTGAAGGAAGGGCTAGAAACCTTCTCTCTGCAGGCCCCCTCCTTGTCAAAAGCTATTTTTTCCATTATAATGTGGCGTAATAATAGATTAAAAAGGAACAACCTTTTCAATATAAAGATTCTTAAAGGGAGAGTTAGTGTTTTGAGGAAAAAACTTATATTTTTATTTTTAGGAGTATTTACAACAATATCTTTTTCAAAAACCCACAAGGTGAGAGCAGGGGATAACCTGGAGATTATCAGCAGAAAGTACAATATCAGTGTAAGTCAGCTAATGGTGAGGAACCAGCTTCCTTCAAGCAATATAAAGCAGGGGGAACTTCTGGATGTAGGGGGAGACGGCTACCACATAGTTGTTTATGGTGAGAGCATCTCTAAGATCGCCAGAAGGTATAACCTCACCCCGGCAAAACTAATAGATCTAAATAACCTCAGGGGAAGGACTATCCATCCAGGTCAAAAACTTAAAGTTAAAATTACCTCAAAAGTCACTGAAAAGCTTCCTAGAAAAGCTCCTGAAAAAAGTCCAGCCTACAACGGACATAATTATTTTTCAATAAAGGAATTTGTAGACAAGGAAACCTACCAAAAATTTGGAGCTAAAAGTGTATGGTTTATAGACAAGGACCTCATTACCCAGATGAATCAGCTGAGGGAGCTCTTTGGAAGAAGAATAACTATAAATACCTGGGCCACTGGGGGAAGGTTTCAGTGGAGGGGTTTCAGAACTCATGATTCCCCTGTCTACACTAAATATTCCTCCCACTCCTTTGGAAGAGCTGTGGACTTTGATGTGGAAGGTCTTTCAGCTGCCCAGGCCAGAAAACAGATAATACAGTGGTACAGGGAGGGGATCCTTACCTCTAAATCCATCAACCTTGAGGTAGAGGTAAGCTGGGTCCACCTGGATATAAGAAACGGGGAGGGATTGAGAACCTTCAGACCTTAGAGGTAGCAAAAAAGACACTGTCATCAGTGTCTTTTTTTATTAAAGTATATGTATAGAAGCTGCATCCAGGGAGAATCTCAGGGATTCATCCACTGCCACCATACTCTTGTTTTTAGGGTTGTTCAGAGATATCTCCAGAGGTTTCCCAAAGAAGTTTACCTCATACTCATGGTGAGCTCCCATGAACATACTCTTACCTACCTTAGCTGTAAAGTTCCCATCCTCGGAAACCTCAATTGCCTCAGGCCTTACTACGATCTCTACCTTATCTCCAAGCTGGTAATCCTTGGATTTTTCCACTGAGTAAGGTACACCATGGACATCTATTGTATATCCATCCTCCCCTACCTCCTTTATTACAGCTTCCAGGATATTGGCTCTTCCTATAAAGTTAGCTACAAAGGAGTTGGCCGGCTTCTGATAGATCTCTGTAGGAGACCCCACCTGCTCTATGACTCCGTCCTTCATGATAACTACCTTATCCGACAGTCCCATAGCCTCAGACTGGTCGTGGGTAACGTAGATAGAGGTAATCCCTACCTCCTGCTGGAGCTTTCTGATCTCATCCCTCATGTGGAGTCTTAGCTTGGCATCCAGATTGGAAAGGGGCTCATCGAATAGAAGTACTCCCGGTTCCATTACAAGGGCACGGGCAAGGGAGACTCTCTGCTGCTGTCCTCCAGACATCTGAGACGGCACACGCTCTGCAAACTCCTCCATCTTCATCAGGTGAAGTATCTTCTCCACCCTTGCCTCTACCTCTTCTTTAGGAAGCTTCTGAAGCTTCAGACCATAGGCTATATTGTCAAAAACATTCATATGTGGGAAGAGGGCATAGTTCTGGAATACCATGGCTGTGTCTCTTTTGTCCGGTGTCAGCCTCTCGATATTCTCATCTCCTATGAAGATATGCCCATCAGTGGGCACTTCAAATCCTGCAAGCATTCTCAGGGTAGTTGTCTTTCCGCACCCAGAAGGCCCCAGAAGACACACAAACTCCCCAGGCTGGATATCCAGGTTTATATTGTTTACAGCCTTTACCTGTCTGTTTTTATCTGTAACAAATACTTTACTTATATTCTCAAACTTAACTCTTTTGGCATTCATATTTTAACTCCTAATTTTCAGATATTTCATTTATTCCAAGCATCTTCAGTACAACCTTCATTACAAGTATCATCACAGCAACTATCACTATAAGGATGGTACAGTAAGCTGAAGCCACTCCAATCTTACCTACATCTATCTGGTTCATGATAGCCACCGTCAGCAGGTTATACTTAGCCGATACCAGGAATATAATGGTACTAACAAGGGTCATACTTCTTACAAAGGCATAGATCAGTCCGCT
>CAYSGC010000005.1:5881-23126 GCA_964430145.1 uncultured Fusobacteriaceae bacterium
ATATAATGGTACTAACAAGGGTCATACTTCTTACAAAGGCATAGATCAGTCCGCTGAAGAAAGCAGGCTTTATCATTGGAAGGGTTATAGATGTAAATACCTTCCTGCTGTTTGCTCCCAACACACTCGCCGCTTCCTCTATGGAAGGATCGATCTGCTGAAGGGAAGCCATGGCAGATCTTATACCTATAGGCATGCTTCTCATTATAAAGGCTATTACCAGTATAATTGCCGTTCCAGTAAGAACAAGGGGTTTCTTGTTGTATGTTATTACATATCCAAGACCCACTATAGTTCCCGGTATAGCTATTGCCATCATAGTTGTAAACTCGATAAAGCTTTTTCCCACAAATCTCTTTCTTACTATAAGGAAAGCTATTATCATAGCAAAGAGACCTGTTATAGGAGTAGATATCAGAGCAAGGGCTGTGGTATCCACTATAGGCTTCATTCCCATATTGAGTACATATCTGTAGTTATCCAGGGACAGGGAGTAATCCACACCCCAGAGCTTTATAAATGACCCTATTGGAATTAGGATATACATGAGAATAACCAGAACTGTAAGAGCCATCATAGAGGAGAAGATAGGAAGCCACACCTTGGTGTCTCCCATGAGTTCCCTCTTCTTGGCTACCTTCCCTGTTACAGTAACATAGGATTTTTTGCTTATATAATATTTCTGAGTGACAAATATACTGATGGATATCAGAAGCAGCACCATGGAAAGGGCTGTAGCTCCTCCCATATCATAGTTTCCTATTCCCTGAAGATATATCTGTACTGCAGCTACAGTATAATTTCCACCTATTACCATAGGGTTACCGAAGTCTGCTATAGACTGGATAAATATCACAAGGAAGGCATTGGCAAGCCCTGGCATCATAAGGGGCAGGGTTACCGTTCTGAACACATCCCACCTGGAAGCTCCAAGGTCTCTAGAAGCTTCCTCTACGGAAGGATCTATCTTGGACAGAAGCCCTACCAGCATGAGGTAGGCTACTGGGAAAAACGTAAGAAACTGTACAAGCACAAGTCCATGGAAACCATATATATCAAAGTTTCTTATTCCCAGAAGCTCCCTGGTAATAAATCCTCTTCTACCAAACAGTAAGATAGCTGACAGAGCAACCACGAATGGAGGTGATATTATAGGTAGTATCGCTATAGAAGAAAACAGCCTCTTTACAGGGAGCTTTACATAGGTAAGTCCATATGCAAAGAAGAATCCTGCCACAGTAGACAGAGTTGCTGTTGTTACCCCAAGCTTTAATGTATTGTATAGTATAAATATATTCTCCCTCATGCTGGCTATATTTTTATAGTGCTCCAGGGAAAACCTTCCATTGTAGGTGAAGCTGGAGTTCAATATGCTCATAAGAGGCAGTAATATGAATAGCGTTATCACTATGAGAGTAAATACTATTGTTGAAAATAATATGGGGTCATTAAATAACTTCTTCATATTTTTTAGTTCTGTTTTTAATTTCAATGAAAATAAGTTCACTTCCACTCTGTTACTCCTTTGTTATTATTTAGTTGGAGCAGTAGTCTTACTTACTCTACTAAACTCTTCTATCAATCTTCTTCTGTTAAGTCCTGCCCACTCAAAGTCATAGTCTATTAACTTAGTGTCCTTGATCTCCATAGCTTCCTTTGGAGGTATAGCTTCAGAGTTTGTTAGGAACTGATATGATCCCACAGTCTGACCCATCTCCTGAGCTTTCTTAGACAGTGCCCAGTCGATAAACTTCTTTGCATTTTCAGAGTCCGGTCCGTTTTTCAGAAGAGCTACCGCTCCTATCTCAAATCCTGTTCCCTCAGATGGAGCAGCGATGATTATATCCTTGTATCCTTCCTTTCTGTACTTTATAGCGTCGTGAAGGAAAGTGATTCCAACTCCTGCTTCTCCCAGTCCAACCATTCTTCCTGGAGCTGTTCCAGATTTAGTGTACTGTCTTACCTGCTTGTTGAGCTTCTGCATATACTCCATACCTTCCTGCTCTCCCATAAGCTGTACCACAGTAGAAAGCATTGTATATGCTGTACCAGACGATCCAGGGTGTGCTGTTACAACCTCTCCAGCATACTCAGCCTTTAGCAGGTCCTCCCAAGACTTAGGCATCTCTGCCCCCATCTCCTCTAATACAGATTTATTTCCAACAAACCCAAGGTATCCAACATAGATTCCAGTCCATGTTCCATCTTCATCCTTAAACTTAGCAGGTATCTTCTCTGCCACAGGGGACTTATATGCTTCAATTAGCCCTTCCCCATTAGCTGCTACAAAGGCATCTACTGGACCTCCATACCATACCGATGCTGACATATTATCCTTTTCGGCTCTTACCCTTGCCAGAGTCTCCCCGCTACTCATTCTTACAAACTCAGTCTTTATACCAGTTTCCTTTTCAAACTCCTTTACAGCCATGGCAGCGTGATCCTCCATAAGACCTGCATAGATAAGAAGCTTCTCCTCCTTAGCTTCCTCCTTTCCACAACCTGCTAGTGCAACTGCAAGTACCACTAAAGCCAAAAATAACTTTTTCATTAAAATTCCTCCTTTTAAATTCACTGATTATTTTATACAATGAAGTTGTTACAAAACAGTTACACTTTTATAAAATTTGAACATATGGAGTGAAAAAATGTTAATCGTCCTATTGATGGTAATATCCATGGTAACCTCTGCCCAGGAGATCCTTGTTTTAAACTTCAGTCAGAAGGGAGTTACAAAGTATGACAGGCTGATCCAGGGGCTGGAGGAGAATATAGAAATCAATCAAAACCTGGAGATCGAGTATCTGGATCTTCTGAAAAACAATAACCCTGACTACAGAGGGAGGCTTAGGGATCTCTATTCATATAAGTATGGTGGTGAGAACTTTGACCATGTGCTGGTTATAGGAAAGAATGTAGAGGTAAGCTTTGAGGAGCTCTTCTCCTCGGAGAGCTTCATCTATCTGGAGAGTAACTTCGGGAAGAGCAACCTGAAGATTAAGGAGGTAAGCCTGGAGGACTACATCGAAAAGATCATACAGATCCATCCGAACCTCAAGCAGATCTACCTCTACTCCCTCCCGGAAGCTAAGCTTGAAAAGCTGCAGAAAAGATATAAGATGATAAGCTTCTATGAGATCGAAAGGGAGGATTACAAGGAGATATCCAAACTGAAATCCTACAACAACAGCAGCATCCTTATCCTGGGGGAGAAGCTTCCAGGCAGTGAACCTGCTCCAAACCCTCCCGTGTACTCCTACAAGATAATTCCCAGGGAGGAATACACCATCTCCCTCATAAGGGACTACTACAGTGCGGGAAAAAACTTGGCTCTCACCCTTGCTGGAAGTAACGGTGGTGACCTCAAGGACATCTCCTATGTGGTAAACCGGGAGAAGGCTTCCAGATACAATATCTACCTTGAGCCCCTGGGAGACAGGGTTACCTACTTTGAGGGGAACTTTATAGAGATAGATAAGACCAAGCTCATCCACACCCTTCTCATTGTATTTATAGTACTCAACATTATATTTATAGTGATAGGTATCTACTGGAGGAAGCTCCTTGTAAAGTATAAGAGGCTGAAGGTTGTGGCCGAGGAGAGCAGCAGGGTCAAGGATAAGTTCCTGGCCAATATGACCCACGAGCTGAGAACCCCCCTAAACGGAATCCTGGGAATGACTGAGCTTATGATAAGGCACAAGCCCAACAAGAGGCTGGAGATAATCGACAGCTCTGCAAAACACCTGCTGTCCATAGTAACCGATATCCTGGACCTCTCAAAGTTGAATGCCACCAAGGAATCTGTCAACCTCTCACTGGTAGATATAAGAGGCCTTGTAAATGAGATCATCTACCTCTTTACCAAGGAAAAGAATATTAGAATAGAGTGTTTTGTGGATATGAAGACTCCCCAGAAGGTATATACCGACTATATAAAGGTAAAGAAGATCCTTATCAACCTCATGGGGAATGCTATAAAGTATACCGACCGGGGAAGGGTTTCCCTGAATATTGAGGTGGTTACCCAGAGTGTTAGCGAAGCGGCCCTGAGGTTCAGTGTTACAGATACTGGAATCGGTATCCCCCGGAACAAGATCCACAAGATCTTTGAAAGTTTTCACCAGGTTGAAAGGTTTCACTCAAGGGGATATGGGGGAACTGGACTGGGGCTTACAATCGTAAAAAAACTACTGGATGTAATGGAAAGTCCCCTCAAGATAGACAGCCGGGTAGGAAAGGGAAGCACCTTCTCCTTTCAGCTTAATACAAAAATAGGAGATACTGCCTTTGAAAATAACAGGCCCACTGCTGTTCTTGTGAGCAGACACAGCAACAGGCTGGCTGAGGAATTTTCTAAGATGGACATAGAGTGTATCCTTGCAGATGAGGAGGAGGCTGAGGAGATAGCTGCCGAGATCGAGGGGGCTGTTATCTACTCCGATGCCAATATAAACCTCCAGGGAATAAAGCTCATTGACAGTATCGAGGAGAGCTACTCCCTCAGAGGAGAGGAGTTTCTCACTCTGAATCCATTTATAAATATAAACCTCATTCCAGAGAGGAAAAGGGTAGTGGAGCAGACCCACACACTCCTTCAGGGAAGGGTTCTTGTAGTTGAGGACAACAAGATCAATGTCAAGGTCCTCTCGGAATTTTTAAGGGATAAGGTAGAGGTAAGGGTGGCCTATAGCGGGGCTCAGGCCAGAAGCTACGACCTCACTGATTTTGACCTCATCCTCATGGATATAGAGCTTCCAGACACCACAGGAATAGACCTTGCCAGGGAACTGGACACAGATATTCCCATTGTGGCCCTCACTGCCCACTCGGTGGAGGAGTTTAAAAATCGGGCTTTGGAAGCTGGAATGGCCGACTTCCTGACCAAACCTATCAACTTCAGGAAACTGGAGTTTCTGCTGAAAAAATACCTCAACTGGGATATCCACCTCCTGAGAGAGGACTATGGAGATGAGTTTTTAGATGAACTGATCGATTCATTCCTCATAGAGTATGAGGCCTCTCTTCCCCTTATTGAAAAGGGAAGCAGGGATATCCTTCATAAGCTCAAGGGAAGCCTTGGCTACTTCAATGATTCCAGACTTCTGCAGCTGCTGGATGAAGTGGAGAAAAGTGGAGAAAATACCCAGGAGCTTGCAAGCTACCTGGCATCCTTTACAGAAAAACTTAGAAGATACAGGGGGAGAAAGCGATGAATATTTTAGTAGTGGATGACAGCTTAGTGGTCAGACGCCTGATTGAAACTACACTTAAGGAGGAGTTCGGCAGGATCCATACAGCAGTTTGCGGAGAGTCTGCTCTGGCTTCCGTCCTTCTCCATAAGCCGGCTATAGTTATATTGGATATTATGATGCCCAATATATCAGGAATAGATGTGTGCATCAAGATAAGAAACAACCCCAAGGTCTACGGGGATCCCTACATCATTATGCTCACAGGAAAGGATGACGACGACGATGTTATCTCTGGATTTGAAGCTGGGGCAGATGACTATCTGAAGAAACCCTTTAATCCAAGGGAGCTGTCTCTCAGGGTAAAGGCCTCCCTTCGTAAGAGCAGAACAGCAAATGCGACGCTTTACTATAAGAACATCACACTATTTAAAAATTCCCGTAGGGTGGAGGTAGATGGCAAGGAAGTTAAGCTTTCCAGCAGACTCTTCAACCTCCTCTCATTCTTGATTGAAAATTCCGGTATCTCCCTTTCCAGGGAGCGTATCTATCTCCAAATATGGGAGGAGGAATTTCTCAAGGGAAACAGAACTGTGGATGTGTATATAAGAAGACTTAAGGATAAGATTCCCCAGCTTGTGGGAGAGATCAACAGTCAGAGCGGTTTCGGATACAGACTGGGCTAAGGTTCTTCCTCCTTTGACATGGAGGGTGACAGGGTTTATAATTACTTAGGATTATTAGACCTTAAAGGAGGTTCTTTATGAAAAAAATACTTTTATTGACTGCCCTTGTTCTGATCATCGGAGGCTGTTCATCCTCTGAGCCAGAGACCCTGCCAGTTCCCGGAGGCATCTACACCGCTGAATATGATGTAAGGGGAGAGTATGCCCTTAACTTTGCCCTTAATGAGATGGGAATGGGTGAAAGTAGCTACCAGGTTTCCCTCTATAAGAAGCAGATAGTTAACGGGATCAACCACTTCTTCGTAGTAAGGGTAGGGGATGACTCCTATGAGATCAAGGTCTTTGAGGACCTCACCGGAACCTATAAGCTGGAAAATAATGAAAAGATAGAAAGATAACCTAAAAGCCATTGAATCTTCAATGGCTTTTTTATTATAAAAGATTTTTTACCCCTCGTTACCTATGATCTTCAGAAAAGTCAGTAATTCCAATACCCCACTAAATGTAGCTTCTTTAAGAATAGTGTACCCCAATCAGACAACTGTACTTTTTTTATTGACTAAAACCAATATTTGAAGTATAATTAAATCTGTAAATGATTTTTTGTTTTACCATTTATAGGGTATATCTTGGTATGCAAATAAAAATCAATTGAACCTATGAATTTTTTTAGAGTCAGCAAAAAAGCTTTTGGCTTTTAATAGATTATTTATTATTAAGGAGGGGTTATTGATGTTGAATTTTTTATCATCGCTAGTTGACCTGGGAAACACAATCCTGTGGTCATATGTACTTATTGTTTTACTTATCGGAGCTGGACTGTTCTTTACTGTTAAGAACAAGTTTGTTCAGTTTAAATTTGTTGGAGAGATGGTTAAGTTATTGGGAGAGGGAAGTGGAAAGAGTGAAAATGGGGTTTCATCCTTCCAGGCCTTCTGTATCAGTACTGCTTCAAGGGTTGGAACCGGTAACTTAGCCGGAGTTGCTCTTGCTGTTGCTGCTGGAGGTCCCGGAGCTGTATTCTGGATGTGGATCATCGCTCTTCTTGGTGCTGCTTCAGCCTTTGTTGAGAGTACCCTAGCACAGGTATACAAGGAGAGGACAGAGACTGGATATAGAGGAGGTCCTTCCTACTATATGGAGAAAGCTCTTGGTAACAGAAAGCTTGGTATCTCCTTCTCTATTCTAATTACTATTTGTTTCGGACTAATATTTAACTCTGTGCAGTCAAACACTATCTCCCTTGCCTTTGAAGGGGCATTTGGACTTAACAGAACTATACTAGGTTTGGTCCTTACCACAGTTACTGCTATTATTATCTTTGGTGGGGTTAAGAGGATTGCCAAGGTTGCAGAAGCCATCGTTCCTGTAATGGCTGTGCTTTACCTTCTGGTTATTGCCTTTGTTCTTGTCAAAAATATTACCCTGGTACCATCGGTTATCAGCATGATTATTTCAAGTGCCTTTGGATTTAAGCAGTTTGCAGGAGGAGCTATCGGTGCTGCTGTAATGCAGGGAATCAAGAGAGGTCTCTTCTCCAATGAAGCTGGTATGGGATCAGCTCCAAATGCTGCCGCTACAGCTGAGGTAAGCCATCCAGTAAAGCAGGGGCTTATCCAGACTCTGGGAGTCTTTACAGATACTCTTCTTATCTGTTCTGCTACAGCTATGCTTATCCTTGTATCTGGAACACATACCCAGGAGGGGCTGAGCGGAATTCAGCTGACTCAGACAGCTCTTATCTCTCAGGTAGGATCTTGGGGAGGAATCTTTATCGCCCTGTGTATTCTTCTGTTTGCATTCAGCTCGATCATCGGTAACTACTACTATGGTGAAGCTAATATTGAGTTTATGAGTGGAAGCAAGTCCATCCTGACAGCTTACAGACTTGGAGTTCTCTTCATGGTATTCTTCGGTGCAAGGGTTGCCATGGGAACTGTATGGAACCTGGCAGACCTCTTTATGGGTCTTATGGCTGTTATTAATATCTATGCAATTATCAAGCTGGCTCCAGTTGCTAAAACTCTTCTAGATGACTACATCGATCAGAAGAGAGAGGGTAAGAACCCTGTATTTGACGCAACTAAGGTAGGTCTTATTGAAGGAACAGAGTGCTGGGGAGGAAGAGAAGTATCTCCAGAAGCTCAGAAGGAGAAGGAAGCAAAGCTTGCGTAAACCTATAAAAGTAATTAAAAGTCCTCTATTTTCAATAGAGGGCTTTTTTTATCCCCTCTAATAAAGGATTTCTACACAGAGCACGTATACCTTAATAGTAAAAATTTGATTTGAATAGGAGTTGGTCTCTGTGTTCCAAAAACAACTGATGATGCGAAAAGTCATGTATTCACTACTGCCAATCTTTTTATTTTCCATCTACCTCTACGGTATGAGATCCATAGGCATAATCCTCACAACCTTTGTCATAGGAATCGGCTGTGAATATATCTTTGTGCAAAAACAAAACAAGAAGATTACCGAGGCTGTCCTCGTTACCTGTGCCCTCTATGCCCTGTCCCTGCCTCCAAATACCCCCCTGTGGATTACAGCCATAGGGATAGCCTTTGGAGTCTCCATGGGAAAGATGGCTTACGGAGGTTTCGGGAGAAATATATTCAACCCTGCCATCACTGGAAGGCTCTTTGTCTATATCACCTTCCCAAATATAGTAAATAAATGGTCTCCTCCTGGTAACTTCGGGATGGTAGAGGGTGTCGCCGGCGCTACCCCTCTGGAGGCTCTCAGAAGCGGCGGGGGAATAGACCTCGTGGGACACCTCATAGGGATAAGGGCAGGCTCTATGGGAGAAAGTTCCATCATACTAATCCTCCTGGCAGGTGCCTATCTTCTCTATACAAAGACAGCCAGCTGGAAATCCTCCCTGTCAACTATTGCAGGATACACCCTTGCCCAGGGAGTACTATTTGCACTGGGACTTTCCTACAACCCCATCCTGGGGCTGGCTTCTGGAAGCCTCCTGTTTATAGCTGTATTTATGGTTACAGATCCTGTTTCCTCACCCAAGAAGAGTAACTCTCTCTTTGTCTACGGCATCCTTATCGGAGTAGCCACCTGCATAATAAGAGCGTACTCTCTCTTCCCGGAAGGAACCAGTTTCGCAATCCTTATTGCCAATACCTTTGCCCCTCTAATGGATGAAACCATAGGCAAGTGGCAGTGGAAGGGGGCTAAAGCATGAAGAAAGATTCCTTAGTCTATACAGTAATTTTTAGCTTTACCATAACCTTTATCCTAGTATTCATCCTTTCCATGGCAGCAGCCTATACAGGGGAGAGAGTTGAAAAAAACCAAGCCCTCTCCACAGCCAGGGCATACCTTTTGGCCAGCGGTGTAGAGGTCCAGGAGGGTACCAATGTAGAGGAACTCTTCAGGAAAACATTTAATGTGGATACTCCCGGTTCCGATCCAATCACCGCAATGATAAATGATGTTCCTGTAATCGTTTCCCCCTTCTCCGGTAAGGGTCTCTGGGGAACTATAACTGGAGTTATTGCAGTGGATAATACCTTTAGCAGGATTGTAGGGATGGAGATCACCTCCCACTCTGAGACCCCTGGACTTGGGGGAAGAATAGAGGAGGAGTGGTTTAAGGAGCAGTTTAGGGGAGAGTCTATCTCCACAGATATAATGGTGGTTCAGAGCGGAGGAATGGGGGACACAGACCCGGACAATGGTATCCTTGATGGGATAACAGGGGCTACCAGAACCAGCGAATCCATGCAAAATATAATCAATAACCAGGTTAAAACTCTCAAGGAGGGCAGCAGCAAAGAGAGTGCCCTTTCAGATGAAGCCCTTCTAAAGAGATCCATACTGGAGGCTGGAGGTATCTACTCTGAATCTGAAGCCGAGATAGAGGAGATCTTTAAAGCAGTCTTCAATGATGAGGATATTTCCCAGCCCTATATAGAGGGAGTGGCAGGGGAGAAGAAGATTGTTGCTGCCAAATTTACCGCAGAGGGATACTCTGGGGATATCAAGGGAGTCCTTCTTCTGGATCTTGATTTAGATGAAATTATGGGAGTAGAGATTATCTCTCAATCTGAAAAGCAGGGAGCAGCCATAGAGGATTCCTGGTTTAAGGAGCAGTTCATAGGTATCAAGACTTCGGAGGAAATCATCATTGGAGAGGCTTCCCAGAAGTCCAAATCTCCCAAGAGGATTGTTCTCGACGGCATCTCTGGAGCCACTGCTACAAATAAAGCGGTGGAAAGGGGTATTAATAAGGTCATCCAGACCCTCAAGAAGGAAGGTGTAATCTATGAATAATTCTATCTTAAAGGAAAACCTCTGGGACAACAACCCGGTATTTGTTCAGATCCTTGGAATCTGTTCTACACTGGCTGTTACTAACAACTTAACCAATACCTTTATAATGACTCTTTCAGTTATATTTGTTGCTTCCCTGACCAATGTTTCAGTTTCCCTTATGAAGGACTATATCCCCAGAAAGGTAAGGATGATAGTTCAGACACTTATCATCTCCTTCTATGTAATAATAGTGGATATTCTCCTGAGGGCTTACCTGCCAGATATCAGCAAGGCTCTGGGACCCTATGTGGGACTTATAATTACTAACTGTATTATCATGGGTAGAGCTGAAGCCTTTGCCCAGGCCAACACACCCCTTCCCTCTCTCTGGGATGGTATTACTTCTGGGCTTGGTTATATGTGGGTTCTCATGGTCATAGCTTTCTTCAGAGAGCTCCTTGGATTTGGCAGTCTCTTTGGAATTGCAGTTATGGGAGAGAGTTTTACTCCATGGACCATTATGGTTATGGCTCCCAGTGCTTTTTTCCTTCTGGGAGGACTCATATGGGCTGTAAAGACTATTATGACCATGAACGAGATCAGGCAGTGTGCATGCCAAGAAACTACAAGATAAGGAGGAGATACTATGGCACCTGATATTCATCCATTTACCCTGCTGCTGGCATCTATATTTACCAGCAATATACTTCTGGCTAACTTCCTGGGAATGTGTTCCTTTATCTCAATTTCCAAGGATATGACCTCATCAAATGGTCTGGGAATGGCCGTTACTGGAGTTCTTACAATTACAGGTATGATCAACTGGGTTGTATTAAAATATGTTTTAATTCCCCTGGACCTTATCTACCTCAGGTTCATTGTTTTTATTGTTGTTATTGCAGCTACTGTACAGATCCTTGAGATGGTCATAGACAGAGTATCTCCAACCCTCTACATGGCCCTTGGAATATTTCTTCCCCTGATTACAGTAAATTGCGCTATTCTGGGGGTGTCCCTATTCATGGAGATAAGAAACTACTCCTTTATCCAGACCACCTTCTACTCGTTGGGGTCGGGACTCGGATGGTGGATGGCTATCATGGCCCTCTCAGCCATACAGAAAAAGGTAGCCAATGCTCCAGTTCCATCGGGACTTAAGGGGCCGGGAATTACTCTCATTACCATTGGATTTATGGCAATGGCCTTTATCGGATTTTCAGGTATGCTCATTGTACAGTAGGAGGTTGATCGCATGGACTTTTTAGTAGCTCCTCTAACCATAGCCTCCATTGCCGGAGGGCTTGCTGCCCTTATATCTGTGGTAGACAAGCATGTAAATGACTATGGAGATGTAACTATTCATATAAACTCAGATAAAAAAAACTTAGATGTCCGGGGAGGGGATACCCTTCTCTCCACCCTTTCTGGGGAGGGGATATTTATTCCCTCAGCCTGCGGAGGACGTGGAAGCTGCGGAGCATGTAAGTGTAAGGTTGTTACCGATGTTGGACCCCACCTTCCTACAGAAGTGCCGTACTTGAAGAGGGAGGAGATGGCAGAAAATATTAGGCTGGCATGCCAGATCAAGGTTAAAAAGGATCTGGAGCTTGAGATTCCAGAGGAGCTGTTCAACGTAAAGCAGTTCGCAGGAAGAATCAAAAGGATTAGAGACCTCACCCACGATATCAAGGAGGTTCTCATCGATATAGGTCAGGAAAGCATAGAGTTTGAGGCTGGAGCCTATGTACAGCTTGTTGTTCCTCCCTATGGAAAGATTAAGGACGTCAACCAGAGAGCCTACTCCATGTCCTCAAAGCCTTCAGATAAAAACCATATTGAACTCATCATAAGGCTCGTTCCAGGGGGAATAGCCACAACCTGGGTACATACCCTCTTAAAGGAGGGAGACAAGGTAGATGTCATCGGTCCCTTTGGAGAGTTCAGGAGATCCGAGACCAATGCTGCCATGGTATGTGTGGCCGGAGGATCTGGTATGGCTCCCTTTAAATCCATCCTCTACGATATGTATGAAAAGAATATTACAGACAGGGAGATCTGGTACTTCTTTGGTGCCCGTAGCTTAAAGGACCTCTTCTATGTGAAGGAATTAAGGGATCTGGAGGAGAAGTGGCCTAACTTCCACTTTGTTCCTGCACTTTCGGAGCCTCACCCCGACGAGCGTTGGGAGGGGGAGACTGGGCTGATTACCGATGTCCTGGACAGATACCTCAAGGAGGTTATTAAAGCCCAGGAGAGGGAGGGTTATCTCTGTGGAAGTCCGGGAATGATCAATGCCTGCAACAATGTATTTGAAGCCAATGGAATGGATCTGGATAAAATTTATTACGACAGCTTTGCATAGGAGGATAGAATGAAAAAGACCCCTGAAATAATATTAGCTGAAAAAAATATGGCCCCTGGAGTCATTACTGCTGAGGGTTTTTTAGGAGATGATGACCTCTCCCTTTCAGAGATAATCACCAGAGATGAGTGTGAGATGAGGGCTTTAAAGATGGATTTTAATAAAGTGGCAGATATCCTGGAACACCTCATAAGAGAGGGAGAAAAGGGAATGGGAGAGCCCATTACAGTAGATGATAGGTGGCTTGTGCAGATACTGGAAGCCAAGGGTTCTCTTCCCTGTCCCTTTGGTCACCAGGGTCTCTACAGAAAAACTGCAGCGGAGATTACATGTCTGAAGAGTCGTGAGACCCTCCTTGTTACCGAGTTGTCCCTTCATCTTTTAAGGGAGCACCACTTTATGCAGGGAAAGGGTTCCCCCTTTAGACTGGAACCTGGTAAGTTAGGTGTCATATTCTGTGAGTAATAAAAGAGGCCGTAGAATCCTACGGCCTTTCCATACTATCAACTTTTTATTTAAACTTATATGAGAAGCTTCCCCCTCCAAAGTACTCATACCTTTTATCAACTATAGGGGAGTTTTCTACCTTGCTGTCGTAGAGGTTTGCTCCTCCCAGCAGACTGAAGCTCAGGAACTCATCATAGATGTATGTCAGAGCACTGTTGAAGGAATAGATCATAGACCCCGCTCCTCTATACTCCTCGCCATTATTTATATTCCCCTCTCTTGCTTCACTTCCCTTTACTCCATAGAAGTAGTCTACATAACCGCTGTCTGCATAGGTTGCTCCTATACTGGGGCTAAAGACAAGCTTTCCCTGTATAACCTGGTAGTAGGCTCTTCCCTGAACTCCAGCTGTCTTTCCGTCTGATTTACCAGATATATCTCCCGTAATAAATGAGATAAGCTCATAGTTTTTATGGGAGTAGACACTCTTTAACCCCAGGTGGAAATCCATATCCCTGTCATCCATGGCTCTGTACTCCTTCACCAGATCACTGGAATCATATCCCAGGTGCGCCTTACCTATAAGGCTTAGCCTCAGACCATCCTCATTATATAAGGTATACCCCATCTCTGTCTCCATAAGACTCAGGTAGAAATCCCCATACTTAACATTCAGAGGGATAAGGGGAGTAGCCTCATACTTATCCTCTGTTTTATAGATAGATCTCTTGCTCATTCCACCGGCACCTACAGAGACCTCCAGATCCCTTCCCTCTGTGGCACCCATTGCACTTACTGCTGCCAGTATAAATCCTGCTGCTACTAGTTTTTTCATCTCTTTTCACAATCTCCTTTTTTCTGAGTTAAGTTCACTCTTTAAAACTACAGCTCTAAATATAGCATAGGAACTTTTACCTCGTGCGTCATTTGTCATATCAATTAAAATTGCTCCTGGGTAAAATATTCAAAAAGATGAGCTTTGAAGGAAGAGGTTATGAAAGGTAGAAGAGTAGGTATCGGGATTTTTATTGTGAATCTATTATTTAACTATGTCTTTTGGCTGGATGAAACTCTCTATGACTGGGATAACCTCTCTGAAAGGGAAACAAGTTAAGATAAGTTTTTTCATAAAAAAATCCCCCCTAAAGGGAGGATCTAACTCCTGTCTAGACTACCATTGAAGTCATGGTTGTCCTGGCTTTTTTTATTAAGCACTGAGAATAGTTATCCTTCTCATCTGCTAACTCTCTGCTTATCACCCTACAGATCTCAGAGGACTGTTCATATACCCTTCTTCCCCCTTCAGTAAGTCTGTACACCTTACCCTCTCTCTCTACAAGGTCCTTCTTCATAAGAACGTTTATCAGTCTGTAGACATAGGCCTTATCCTTTAAGAGAGCCCTGGATATGCTGGCTTTTGTCCCCTGAGTATTCTTAACTGCTTCTAAGACCAGAGCTTCATTCAAGGTGACATCTATATCCTCCTCCTTGAATATATTTCTATACTCGCTTAAAATTCTGCTGATTACCAAGATCTTTTCCATAACACTCTCCCTCCCAAAAACTACCTATATAATAGCTATTTTTTTCTCAAAGTCAACTTCTTTTGGGACTGTTTCCATCTATATAAAGGGGCGTTTTTCTTCAAAAATTAATCCTTCCTTATTTATAAAGGCTCCAAGAGTTTCCAGGGAATAAAAGTACGAAACTTAAATCTTCATTAAACCTAAAGACCCCAATAATTTTGATTAACAAAGGGTATGTTAAGCTCCTCAAAAGATTACAACTTCTTAAAAAAATCAATCATTTTTATGAACCATTTTCTCTCCCTTATGGGTGTTGACAACGAGATATTTTTTTGATAAAATTTCCTGATCAAAAATAACTGACTGAGAGCAGTCAATTCATTTTGGTGCTGTGAGAGTGTCGTCAGGCTTTATTAGTCCATCTCACTGGTGCTTTGGGAGTGTCATTAGGCCCTTATGGGTCCATCCCTCTTGGATTGGTGGTTTCTCTTTTTTAAGAGCAGCTATGGCTGTTTTTTTATTGCAGTTTTTTAGCTTACCCCCAGTCATTCCAAATATCTAAACTTTACTTAAAGGAGTGACTTCTATGAAGAAAAATTTTTACAAGCAACTTATTACCCTGGCTCTGCCCATTACCATTCAGAGCCTCATACTGTCATCTATAAACATGGCTGACGTATTCATGATTGGACAGCTGGGAGATACTGCTGTGGCATCCCTTGGAATCGCCAACCAGATCGTATTTCTCCTCACTACCCTCCTCGTTGCCATAAGCGGAGGGGCATCTATATTTTCAGCCCAGTACTACGGGAGCGGCGACTACCATAAGATAAAGTACGTCCTCTCCATCTCCTTCTGGCTGAGTATCTTTTCAGCCATCGTGTTTTTTGTAGGGGGATTCTTCTTCCCGGAAACACTTGGAGGATTCTATACTGGAGATACCGAGGTTATTGCCATCTCATCTAAATATATGAGGATTGTAGCCCTCTCCTTTGTTGCCACTGGTATATCATCGGTCTTCTCTGTATTCCTGAGAAGTATAGGGGAGAGCAGGCTTCCAATGATCGCCTCCTCTATCTCCCTCCTGGTGAATGTCAGCTTAAACTACCTGCTGATATTTGGTAGCTACTCATTTCCAAAGCTTGGAATAGAGGGAGCTGCCATAGCTACTACCATTGCAAGAGCGATAGAGTGCCTCATTATCTTTATCTCTGTATATGCCAAGAAATCTATCCTTGCCATAAAGCCCAGGGAATACTTTTCATGGAACTCCACCATTGCCAGATCCTTCTCCTACACTGCCGGGGCTGTAATCGTCAACGATATCGTATGGGCTCTGGGACAGACTACCTACAGCGTTATCTACGGCAGGATCAGCACCCCTGCCCTGGCTGCGATAAATATTGAAAACAGCGTGGAGAGGCTCGCCTATGTGGGGATAATCGGATTCTCCAGTGCCGCTGCCGTTATGATAGGACAGAAGATAGGAGAGGGAAGGGAGGACCTTGCCTATGAGTATGGGATACGTTTCTACAAGCTGGCTCTTATTCTGTCCCTGGCAACCTCTGGGATTATCTTTCTCTTTTCCAAGAACCTTATCGGGCTCTACAAGGTAGATGAGAATGTATTCAACCTGGCTCACCAGGCCCTGCTGGCATTTTGTATAATCTTTCCCCTTAAGTCCATCAGTCTGGTCAAGATAGTGGGAGTCCTGAGGGCCGGAGGAGACACCGCCTTTGCCATGAGGGCAAATCTCGGGGCCCTTTGGGGAGTGGGGATCCCTCTTGCCGCTGCAGGTGCCTTTATCTTCGGTTTCCCTCTCTATGTAGTCTATCTAATGGCTGCCTTTGAGGAGATCGTGAGGGTTCCCTTTGGACTTATAAGGTTCTTCTCCAGAAAGTGGATAAAAAATCTTACTTTGGAAACAGCATAGCTTTATTTATAGGGAGAAGTTGAGGTATAATAGTCTGAGAATGAATAGGGGGAGATCTATGAAAATTTTAGATATGCACTGCGATACAATATACAGACTTTACTTTGAACATACCGCCGGGGATACCCTGGAGAGGAACTCCCTTCAGGTGGACCTGGAGAAACTTAAAAGGGTAGGAGCAATGGGACAGTTTTTTGCCCTTTTCTTCGATGCCCAGGATCCCAGGGAGCTCAAGGAGGGGGAGACACCATGGGAGGTCTTTAACGGGATGCACAAGCTCTACAGGGAGGAGATAGCAAGGTATCCTCACCTTATAGGTGAAGCCTTGAGCTATAAGGATATCCTTTCAAACAGGGAGAAGGGAATCCTTTCGAGCATCCTGACCCTTGAGGGGGGAGAACCTGTTATGGGGGATATGGATAAGCTTAGAAGTATCTATGATATGGGGGTAAGGCTCATCACCCTTACCTGGAACAATGAAAATGATCTTGCCTACCCCAATAAGTACCTGGATTTCAGGGAGCTGGGATTAAAGGATAGGGGGATAGAAGCCGTCCATCTTATGAATGAGCTGGGGATGATCATCGACGTTTCCCACCTTTCAGACGGAGGATTCTGGGATGTGGCCAGACACAGCTCCAAACCCTTCCTGGCTTCCCACTCCAATGCCCGGGAGATCTGGAACCACCCCAGAAACCTTACAGATGATATGATAAGGGCCATGGCAGACAAGGGGGGAGTTACAGGGCTTAACTTCTGCAGCTCCTTCCTCGACGGAAGCGACCTCTGCAAGGTGGATGACCTGGTTAAGCATGCCCTCTACCTCATAG
>CAYSGC010000005.1:23226-28620 GCA_964430145.1 uncultured Fusobacteriaceae bacterium
GGAAGCGACCTCTGCAAGGTGGATGACCTGGTTAAGCATGCCCTCTACCTCATAGACAAGGGGGGAGAGGATTTCCTGGCTCTGGGAACAGATTTTGACGGGATAGAGAACTCTCTGGAGATCAAGGATATAGGGGAAATGGAGAAGCTTGACTCAGCCCTTAGAAGGGGAGGCCTCACCAGCAGCCAGCTGGAAAAGATATATAACAAAAATATTCTGAGGGTTTTCAAGGAAGTTGTAGGCTAGACTCCTCAGAAGTTTAGGAGGAACACTATGAACTTTACATCTCTTGTGCTTATATCCATAGGGCTTGCCATGGATGCCTTTGCAGTATCCCTTACTGAAGGCCTTGCCATGAAGAGGCTTCACATAAGGCATACCCTTCGTGTAGCTGTCATCTTTGGCCTCTTCCAGGCTGTAATGCCCTTTATAGGATGGAGGGTGGGAGGCCTTTTCTCAGAGAGAATCTCCCAGTACGATCACTTGGTAACCTTCGCTCTTCTCCTCTTTGTGGGAGGAAAGATGATCTTCGATGCCTGGGAGGATCACAAATGTGAAACCACTGGCAGGTGCGAGCTCAGCTCCAATGTTCTCATGCTTGGATTTGCCACAAGTATAGACGCCCTGGCCATTGGGTTTTCATTTTCCCTGGTTCCCAACCTCAACATCCTCTACTCCATCGGGATAATAGGAGTTATTACATTTTTCATCTCCTCGGCAGGGGTATACCTGGGATACAGGGTGGGACATCTTATTAACTATAAAACCGAGTATTTAGGGGGAGCTATCCTTATCTTAATGGGATTTAAGTCCCTCATGGAAAACTTTATCTAAACTTATAGAGGCCCTATAAGGGCTTCTTTTTTTCCTTAAAATTTACTAAGTTTACCTTTGAAGAACTATATTTCAATGGTAAACGTGATATAATATGTGTTCGAGATTACATCTATATTTTTATGGAAACAAAGAGGTGCGTAAATTGAAGAAGAAGTTTTTTATTAATCTGCTTATACTGATAACTCTCATCCTTGGCGGGTGCAGATCGGCCCCCTACGGGACATCTGTAAAGGGAAATATCTACAATGTAGAGAGGGTTGAGTTTCTAACAGACCAGACCTATATTAAGGACGATGAGAGAATCATAGACCAGGAAATCTTAAAGAGAACTTTAGATATAATACAGGAGGCTGAAAATTACGTAGTTATAGATATGTTCCTGTTCAACAGTCTATATCCCCAGGAGGACACCTACCCTGCAATTACAGAAAAGGTTATTAAAACCCTCATAGCTAAGAAAAATGAGGGGGTTCCCATATACTTTATAACAGATGAGGTCAACAGCTTCTATGAAACATATGAGGTAGAGGAGTTTCTTGCCCTGTCAGATGCAGGCATCCCGGTGATAGAGACAGATATGGCTGAGATCAAGGACTCCAATATCACCTACTCATTTCTGTGGAGGGGAATATTCAGACACTTCGGTACAGGTGAGGAGGGATGGATGACAAACCCCTTTGCCGCTCATGGGCCCAAGGTCAACTTGAGATCCTACCTTAAATTGTTCAACCTGAAGGCCAACCACAGAAAGGTTATTGTAGCCGATGAAAAAGCTATTATTACCTCGGCAAACTTTCACGATGCCAGTGCCTACCACTCCAATATAGGATTCCTGGTAGACGGACCTGTAACTGCTGAGATCCTTAAGAGTGAGATCATTACTGCTGGATTGTCGGGATTTGAGATCCCAATTGAGATCCCTCAGTACTCAGAGGAGGAGAGGGGCAGGGGCGATATAGAGGTCAGACTTCTCACTGAAGGGATGATAGGAAATAAGATCGTCAAGCTCATCGACGAGAGTAAGATGGGAGAGGAGCTGAAGATTGGTATCTTTTATCTGGGAGACAGACCCATAGCCAAAGCCATCAAGAGAGCAGCCCGTAGGGGAGTTAAGACATATATTGTAATGGACAGTAATGTAGAGGCCTTTGGAAGATCAAAGGACGGTATTCCAAACAGGCAGGTAGCATGGGAGCTCCTTGAAAAGGGTAAGGGAAATATCCAGGTAAGGTGGTACAATACCAGCGGAGAGCAGTACCATGCAAAGTTTATCATTAAAAACAACAAGGACTATACGACTATTATCGGTGGATCTGCAAACTTTACCAAGAGAAACCTCTACGGATATAACTTTGAGACAAACCTTCAGATCACAGCTCCCATGGACAATGAGTTCTCCCTGGAGGTAAATGAGTACTTCGACAATATGTGGAACAACGTAGGAGGAGAGTTCACCCTTCCCTATGAGGAGAGAGCCGATGAATCCTATTTAAAGTACTACTTCTACAGGCTTCAGGAATTTACAGGAATTTCAAGTTTTTAGAGTAAATATCCTTTAAGCTTTAACTTTAGATGTTTAGAGGAGGGATAGGCTATGAAGAGATTGGTTATACTAGTGGGAGTTATTTTTTTACTTTCCGCCTGTACATCCATAAGAGAGAGGGAGGAGCCTGTTGTCTACAAGGGATATTACATTGGTGGTAACGAGGTTAGGTCCTACAGATTAGACGGCACCGAGGAGTGGATGTGGGTTGTGGATAACACCAGTGAGGTAGAAAAAAAGTACCAGTCCTTTAAGCTAAAACCCTATGAGGAGGTTTATCTGGAGGTAGAGGGAGTCATAAGAGATAACGATACCCCTGGAGAACTATCAAAGGACTATGAAAAGTTGATAGAGATCCATACTATCATTAAGATAATCCCCCTGGTAAATTAAGAGAAGCATGACGCTCCACCCTTTTTAACTTCATGTAATGATTTTTTATGATGGAATTAATCTGTAATTCTATACTTTCCTTAGCAATAAAAAAAGAGGCTTAACCTTTCTAGGTTAGCCTCTTTTTTCTATGAAAGCAGTCTGGCTGCTTCCCTCATCCTCTGAAGTGCTGTAAACACAATCAGACCAAAGAAGATTAGGATGATCACCTTAAGGTAGGCAGGGAATATTAGCATCAGAGAAAAGAAGATAAACCCTTCCGTTCTCTCTGCAACCCCTGCCTGATAGTAAAATGACTTCTGCCCCTTCTTCTCTGCCATCATTCCAGTGGTAAGAAATACCGTCATGGAAAAGATTATACTGCATGTAAGAAGGAGAAGTTGAAACTGCTCTCCTGGATACCTCAGGGCCAGCCCTATGATTATAGCTATCTCCACCAGCCTGTCAAAGGTCATATCAAGAACGGTCCCAAAGGGAGTAGATCCCTTCTCCCTGGCAATGGTTCCGTCCACTGCATCCAGCAGACCAGATATCCACATGATAGCCACACCTATGACTCCCATGCCGTAAAATGCAAATATCCCTGTGGAGATTCCCAGTAAAAATGCAATCATTGTAACCTGATTTGCACTCATATTATACTTCATAAAAACTCTGGCCACCTGGTATATCAGGGGCTGGAAATACTTTCTTCCATGTGTATCTAACATAATCCTTCCCTCTTTATATAAATGATATTTTTCTTCTTATATGAGACCTTTACCCTCTGTCCCACCTCTATATGAAAGTCCACTCTGTTCTGCACTACCTCTACCTTCTTCCCCTCTATATCCAGAATAAAGTGGTAGAACCCACTCTTAAAGGAGATATCTTCCACTCTTCCTTTAAAGTAGGAACTTTCTATACTTTCCGATGCATCTTCCTCAACTACTCTCATATCCTCTGCTTTCAGGGCCACAACAACTCTCTCCTCTGAAGGATCTTCCTCAACCTCTACGCAGAAGTTATCATCCCTCAGAATTCCACCTGAAACTTTACCTTTGAAGATATTGTTTATTCCAAGGAACCTAGCCACAAACTCATCCCTTGGATTTTCATAGAGCTTCTGGGGATTGTCTACCTGAACAATGCTTCCATTGTCCATAACAGCTATCTTATCTGAGAGATAGAATGCCTCATCCCTGTCGTGGGTTACAAAGAGTATGGTGCTCTTGTGCTTTCTCTGGATATCCTTGAGTAGCTTCTGCAGCTTCCCCCTCAGCTCCTCATCCAGAGCTGAAAAGGGCTCATCCATAAGAAGGAGCTTGGGCTCCATCACAAGGGCTCTGGCTATGGCCACCCTCTGCTTCTGACCTCCACTCAGGTCGTTGGGATGTCTCTTCTCAAAGCCTCCAAGGCCCAGCTCTACCAGGGCAACCCTGGCCTTAGCCAGCCTCTCCTTCCTTCCCATCCCCTTCATCTTCAGTCCAAAGGCTACATTGTCCTCCACACTGAGGTTGGGAAGAAGGAGGGAGTCCTGGAATACCATGGAGAGACCCGTCTCAAAGGTGGTTCTTCCCCTGATATCCATATTATCTATCCTTATACTTCCCTGAAACTCCCTTTCAATTCCAGAGATCACCCTCAGCAGGGTGGACTTACCGCACCCGGAACCTCCTAGCAGGGTAAAAAACTCCCCCTTCTCTATTCTGAGATCCAGCTTTTCTATACTAAATTCATCGTACTTCTTTGTTACACCTTCCAAAACTACCATATCTTTTCCCCTGACATTTTTTTGTTGTATATTCCCTTTACCGACCTCTCCAGTAGGAAGATCAGAAGGAAGTTAATCGTTATATATGAAAAGCTGTACACTGCTCCGGCCCCCATATCCCCGCTGGAGATATATGGAAACATAAGGATGGGTACAGTTATTATCCTTCCTCCCCCTATTATAAGGGTATTTAAGTACTGAGCAAAGGATACAATTATTACTAAGCTCCCTCCTGCTATTACAGCTGGCATTATATGGGGAAGGGTTATATAGAAAAACCTTCTCAGTCCGTTAGCTCCCATTATCCTTCCCATCATCTCATACCCCTCTCCCAGGGTACCATATCCCACTATGGTAGATCTTATATAGTAGGGAAGGGTAAGTACCGTGTGTATGAGGATTACCCCCAGCATAGTCTCCGATAGCCCCAGCTTTATAAAGGTAAAGTATATTCCCATACTGGTTACAAAGGATGGGATGATGAGCGGAAGGAGTATAATCAGCTCCACTGCTCTCTTCCCTCTGAACTCCCTCCTCGCCAGTACACTGGCTGCTGGGGTTCCTATGGCTATATTCAGTATAAGGGTAGCCACTGCAACTATTATAGTTGTGGCAATGGCCCTATAGGTCTTCACATCGGTATATACATAGAGCCAGGTATCAGGTCTCAGACTCTCCAGAAGAAGAGCCCCAAAGGGAAGCAGGAACAGTATCATAACAACTATATAAAGTATCTTCATCCTCTTCATTAATCCCAGGCCCCCTTATTCTTTCCCACAAAAAACTTATTTATGAAGTATACCAGGACTCCGCTTCCAAGACTTATGAAGGAGATTATCATATTTATCACCATAAGGCTTGGCCTGTC
>CAYSGC010000005.1:28720-33654 GCA_964430145.1 uncultured Fusobacteriaceae bacterium
ATATAGGCTATCATTATTCCCACTCCACTCTTGTCATTGGTAAGGATGGGAAAGCTGCTGTAACCATCTATAACTCTCAAAGCTACAAGGAGCTTACTTATGGTTCCGCTCTGCATAAACAGGATCAGTATCAAGTAGGAAGCTATTAAGTATGGTACAAGAAGGGGACTCTCTACAATCTTCTGAAACCTCTCCTCCTGTACAAACTTCCTCTCCATATTTAAGTATATTATATAGATGATGATAACTGAGATTATAAGAGATACTGTAGATGAAACCACAGCCATCTTTGATGTAAAGAGAAGAGAGTCCCAAAAACTCCTACTCCTTACAGTTTCCATATAGTACTCCAGTGTAAAGGAGGACTCTCCCACTATCCTGTAGAGACCAAAGCTCTGCAGAAATCCCTGAAAAAATCCATAGAGAAAGAAACCGCCTATAAACAAAAGCGTTGGAGCTATATAGAGGTATTTTTTAATTTTTTCCAACGTACTCCAGCCACCCTTCTTCAATTATCTCCAGCTTCTCTGGAGACAGTTCTCTCACTCTTTTTTGACCCATCTCCTCTAGAGACGGAATAGCATCAGACTGTCCAACCCTCTCAAATGCCTCTCTATACTCAGAAGAAAGCTTGTTCATATCAAGGATTGTAGAGTCTCCCCAGTTCTGAGGATCCTGCTTGGCAAGCTGTGCTTCCTCTGAAAGAAGATAGTTTACTACATACACCGCTCCTGCCTTATTATTTGAGTTAGCAGGTATACTAAGGTAGTGGTTGTTAAATAGAGTTCCCCTGTCTAGAAGGAAGCTCTTACTGTCCTCAGTAAATTCCCCAGTGGCAATCTTGCTTGCTACCTTGTTGATAGTGTATCCCATAGTTACCTCTACCTCTCCGTTTCTATAGAGGGTATCCAGCTTCCCCTGACTTTCAGGGTAAGTTTCTCCATTTCTCCATAGGTATGGCTTGATCTCATTTAGGTAGCTCCACACATCTCCAAGAGCCTCTCTAAACTCCTCGCTGCTCATCTCCTGGGCTCTATCCTCTCCCAGTATATCGATAACCATATTTCTTACAAAAGCACTTCCCGTAAAATCAGGTATTGCAGGATAGGTGAATACTCCGGGATTAGCCTTAACATAATTTTTCAGACCCTCATAGTCTCTGAAGGGAACCTCCCCTTTAGAGCTGTGGTAGATAAAGTTAAACTGTGCCTCTCCCCACGGAGCTTCCAGACCATCTACACTCTCTCCAAAATCACTTACAAGGGTAGCGTCCTTTACCTTCTCTTTAGCAGGAAGATTCTTCACAAAGTCTCCCCAGAGAACTCCGCTCTCCTTAAGAAGCTTGAAGTTTTCACCATTTATCCATATAACATCTACACTTCCGTCCTTCTTTCCAGCCTGCTTTTCCACTATAAGCTTATTTACAGTGTCCTTGATATCTGTAATTGGAACTCTGTTTAAATAGATATCATTTTCCTCCTTGAGGTTCTTAGCGATGATATTGTCCATGAACTTGTTTACCTCTGTGGATCCACCCCACATATAGATATTCACCTTTGTCCCCTTGGATCCCTTAACCACATCATCCCACTTGTAGTCAAGACCGAAACCTTCATCCTTCTTCTTACCGCAGGCTGCAAAAACCAGCACCAATAGTATTAAAAAAACTTTTTTCATTGAACTCTCCCCCTCCAAAATTTTATTGTTAACTATGCTCCGTATTTATTCTGAAATGATTCAAATGCTTCAAAGATAAGTGAATTAAACTTCTTCATATCCAGGATCTCCCCAGGCATTACTATCTCCTTGATCCCCTTCTCATCCAAGTTCAGGTCTCCCATCTTCAGGCTTTCCATATCAGGAGTTATCCTGGCCATCTCATCGCTAAACAGCTCCTTATGACTCATATAGATGGCAGCAGCCATATCCCAGTTACAGAACCCTTCTATTCCAAACTTATTATTTATCCTCTCTACCCAGTGGCCGATGGAGTCCTCAATAAATCTGTAGACCCTTCCCTCTCTTCTGTAGAGTTCCTCCAGCTCCTCTGGACCAAACACAGCCTTGGCGGTAACGTGCCCATTTAAAATTGAGATCTTAGCTTCAGATGAGAGTACATTGTAGGCAGCCTCATGGTTACAGGCAAAGTTAAGCTCCTTCACCTCTACTCCATTTATTATAAGTGGCTCCACTACTCCTCCCATGAGGTATATCTCATCCAGGTTACTGTAAAACTCATGGTCATACTTGTGAGCTGTGTGAAGGTTGCTCATAGATCCCGTTGCAAGCACTGTGATCTCTCCCTTGTGTTTTCTTGCTTCCTCAGCCAGGAATCTGCCTCCCTCCTCTCCAGCAAAGACCTTTATATCATCTATCTTCAGCTCCTTGAGAAGTTTGGCAGTTGCCTTCTCTACCTCCTCTAGGGTACTGTTTCCATAGGTAAGGGTAAGTCCCACAAGGTCTATGTCCTCCCTCCCTAGAAGGTAAAGAAGGGTTAGTCCGTCATCCACATCCTTTCCCACTATTCCCATTGTATTGTCGCAGTCAAATATAACCTTTCTCTTCATCTACATCTCCTTTTATCCTATCCAGTCCTTTAATAGATTCCTCATAAAATCCATCTCCAGGTATGATTTTATCTTTTTATAGGTCTCTGGGTTTCTTATATCCTTATTGGGATCCTGATACTCAACATATGCATAGGCACACCAGCTGAGAGCTCTCAGGTAGAGGTATGGAGTATACATCCTCACCCTCTCCCTTATATTCTTCTCTGGAAACCTTCCCTCATATACCCTGTAAAACTTATCTATCTCCTCCTGTGAGAGAAGGATATCCGTCCTCCACAGGGTAGTTGTAGGGGCTAAGAATTGGGTTATATCCTGGCAGGGATCGCTGATTACAGGCTTCTCCCAGTCTATGAGGTAACTCCTCTCATCCCCTATTATAAAGTTGTGGGAGTTGACCTCAGTATTATTTATTGCTTTCCAGGGATTCTCTATAAAGTACCTCTCCATACCTGCATTTTTATCGCACCATGAGAGAAACTTTTCAAAAAATCTCTTGGTATCTCCATCCACATGGGAGCTCTCCCAAAACTTTTTTAATAAGTTATCCGCTTCCTTCAGACGGTCGCTGAAGATATAGTTCTCAGTGATAAGGTGATCAAAATCCTCCCTCTTAATCTCCAGGGAGTGGATACCTGAAAATATCTCAGCTGCCTTTTCCAGGTCCCTCCTGTAGTCCAGAGGCCTTCCCTCCAGGTAATCCATCACCAACACCCCGTAATCCATCAGCCTCTTGCTTCCATCCACAAAGTGGACTCTGGGGGTATACCCCGATTCCTCCAGCCTCTTCAGAGCGTTGTACTCATACTCTATCTGATTGGCTACCCCTATCTGGCTTCCGGTATTTACCCTGAAAACATACTTGTTCCTTTGGTCCTCCAGTACATAATTTTTATTGTACTCCCCCTGGGCCAGGAAGGATACCTTAAAATCCTTCTCCAGGTCCAGATCCTTCCTTAGGCTGGATCCCTCTATATACTCATATATATCCCTTATTAACTTCTCCGACATAGTAACCTCTCCCTGATATTTTCAATAAGATACCTTCTGGTGTTCTCACAGGAATTCCCATTCTCTATCCTCTTCCAGAACTCCTTCAGATCCTCCCTGGTATCTATATCCTCGTGGGACCTTATAAGTCCCACCTCTACTCCGCTTCTCTTAATTACCTCAAGGGTTTCCTGAAAAACCTGGGGAGTCCCCCACTTTATCCCTGGATCAAATACCATCTCATGGAGGTGGTTCATCCCCACCAAGTAGTACCCTCCGTCCAGGGTGGGACCAAATACAAGATCCTTGAATTCCAGCTCGTCAAAGGCTCCCTCCAGGTCCTCTATACCTACTTCAGGGATATCAGCTCCCATAAGCACTACCCTCTCATATCCTTTATCAAAGAGATCTGCAAATATATTCCTCATCTTCTCTCCCAGATCTTTTCCCCTCTGGGGAAGGGAAGTCATTCCCTCTCTGACTATATCTTCTATAACCTCTAGAGGTCCCTCATCCCCGTAGAAGAGATAGAGGTCTGTATCCTCTACCTTGGACCCAGTCTCTACAATATCCCTCAGAAAGGCTCTGTGAATTTCTGCACATTCCTCTGGACTCAAAATAGTCATAAGCCTGGTCTTGGTCTTATTGGGTATGGGTATTCTCGTCATTATAACCAATGCTTTCATCTAACGTACCTCTCTATACATCTTGTTTAATCTCTCTGGGGAGACACCTGCCATGTAGAGTATCTTCATCTTCTGCATGAGGAGGAAGGTCTTCCATATACCTCCAGAAGTAAAACGCCTGGAGGAGGTGCCTATCCTCATTCTGAGCCTCCTCATCCTCCCCAGCCTCTTTACCCTCAGGGAAAACTCAAAGTCCTCCATTATGGCGATCTCTGGGAATCCCCCCATAGACCAGAACTTATCCCTTCTTACAAAGATCCCCTGATCTCCGAAGAATAACTTTGCCATACTCCCCCTGAGGTTGGATGTAAGGGCGATATACTTCATAAAGAGGTTTTCTGTATCATAGAAGTAGAGGGAAAATCCTCCCCCTATATCTCCCCCCTCTATACTCCTCTCGATAGCTTTCAGGCTTTCATTATCCACTATACTATCCGAGTGAACAAACCACAGGATATCCCCCGTAGCTTCCTTAGCTCCTGCATTCATCTGAAGAGCTCTTCCCTTGGGAGCCTCTATTACCTTAGCCATGGTGGAAGCCAGCTCTACCGTCCTGTCTGTGCTTCCTCCGTCCACAACTATAATCTCCTTCTCCCCCTCAAGGGCTGTGAGCCTGGTAAGGATTTCAAATATGCTCTTCTCCTCATTTAATACAGGTATAACTATACTTACCATCCTTCCCCCTTCTGCT
>CAYSGC010000006.1:0-21235 GCA_964430145.1 uncultured Fusobacteriaceae bacterium
TTGAGAAGCTTGGCACTTCCCCTTCCGCTGCACCCCATTCCTACACAGACCTTTACCACCTTTGGCCCGGTCCTCTCCAGGGTCTCCTTAAACTTAGGATAGAAATCTATAGTTCCCTTGATGGTAAAGGGAAAGAGCCCCGTCTTTTCAGCGATAAACTCCTGAACCTCCTTGGGGATATATCCGATCTCCTCCATTACAAACTCAAGAATCTTCTTGTCGTTCTTCTTATCTGTAAGTCCCTCTATATACTCCTCCAGTTTCCTGTAAAACTCCTGATCAATCATAGGTTCCTCCTTAGTTTTAGCCTTCTACCTCTCCAGAAGAAGCGCCACTGCAGTGGCGTAGTCTCTGGAGTGGGATATGGACAGCTCCACTCTGTAATCTCTGTACCTTTCCGCCAGAGGCCCCTTCAGGGTCACCTCGGGCTTCCCCAGCTCATTGCTGAGTATCTCTATATCTGTTAGCTTAAATCCCCTTACCCCAGTACCAAAGGCCTTGGCTACCGCTTCCTTGGCTGCAAAACGCCCGGCATAGCTGGGATAGGGGTTACTCTTCTCCGCTACAGCCTCTATCTCCCCAGGTGTAAAGACCCTGTCCCTGAACCTGGAGTTTCTCTCTATTGCCTGCTGTATCCTCTCTATCTCTACAATATCATTTCCTATTCCTCTGAACATAGTCCATTCCTTTTATTCTATAATTTTTTACTCGGTACCTCTGGAGTCTAAAATCTTACTTGGACCTCTTAACAAAGACGTCTATATTCACATCGATGGTTACATCCAGCTCCTCTAAGGCAGCAAGCCTCTCCACTCCCTCCTTGGGAGTTCTCCACTTATACGGGGTCATGTCAAAGAGACTCATAATGTCCTTACTCCCCTCTACGAGGGCTCTGTACTTTACATTTTTCGTCTCCTTCAGCTGAAACTCCTCTTTTAGGTCCACCTCAGGTCTGTAGTACTCCATCCTCACCTCATCATAGAGGACCCTCTTCATATCCAGGAGGTGGTCCTCCCCCGTGGATACCACCACAAGGATACCATCATCCTTCAGCACCCTGCTGTACTCCTCCTCTGCCAGTCTGGAGAACATGCACACCACAGCATCCAGGCTTCCGTCTGCCATAGGGAGATCCGCTGCGCTTCCCACTGCCCAGAAGATATCCTTATAGGATCTGCTGGCAAAGAGTACCGCCTCCTTGGAGATATCTATCCCGTAGATACTGCTCTTCCTCCCCTGATTCTCCAGGTGGTTTTTCAGGTGCTTTGTGTAGTATCCCTCTCCGCACCCTATATCCAGGACCTCTGGCTCCTCCGATCTAAGGTGCCTTCCTGTAACCTCATTTACCTCTTCAGAGATCCTCTTGTAGTAATCCTTCTCCAGGAAATCCCTCCTGCTCTGGATCATCTCCTTATCATCCCCGGAGTTCTTCTTGTTGGAGATGTGCAGGTTCACATACCCCTGCTTTGCCATATCGAAGGAGTGGTTTTTGCTGCACCTGTAGGTTCTCCCCTCCCTCTCTAAACTTCCCTTACAGATCGGGCATATTAAAATACTCATCTACTTCACCATCCCGTAAGCTTTTTTAGTGTTTTCATTGGTAATCCTCACAACTTCCTCGTAGGAGATCCCCTTTACCTCTGCTATCCTCTGGGCTATATGCTCCACATACACAGGCTCATTTCTCTTCCCCCTGTATGGTTCCGGCGTAAGGTATGGGCAGTCCGTCTCGATAACTATCCTGTCCATTGGAAGCTTTTCCACCGTTTCCTTGAGCTTCTTGGAATTTTTAAAGGTAAGGACTCCTCCCACTCCAAAGTAGTAGTTGTCCATTACCTCTGCTGCACTCTCATAGGATCCAGGATAGCAGTGGACTATCCCCCTTACATCTGGGTATTCCTTCAGTATATCCAGGGTGTCCCTTGTGGCCTCTCTTGTGTGGATAACCACGGGCTTCCCCACCCTTCTGGCCATCTCCATCTGTTTTCTGAAGATCTCCTGCTGCTTCTCCTTGGGATCTGTCATCCAGTGATAGTCCAGACCTATCTCCCCCACAGCCAGCACCTTGGGGTGCTTAGCCAGGGCTTCCAGCTGGGTCTCCACTTCATCGCTGTAGCTGCCTATGTCTGTAGGGTGTACCCCCACCACTGCATAGATGTAGTCGTGGCTCTCAGCCAGCTCCACGCTTCTCTTGGAGCTTTCCAGGTCGTAGCCTATATTTACTGCAAACTCCAGCCTCTCCTCTATTCTCGCCAGTACCTCATCTCTATCACCGTTAAATCTTTCATTGTCCAGATGACAATGGGAATCTATCAATTTCATCTCTTCACTTCACCACCATATTAATTATTAACTAAGTAAAATTATACTACACTCCCCTGCCTTTATAAAGTAAAGTTTAAAACTCTTTTATCCTATCAGCTCCTCCTCTCCTCCCGGCAGAGCTTGAGGTAGACTCCCCTTACATAGGCCACCGCCACTATGGCGGCACTCCAGTTCACTGCAAATATCCCCCACCAGATGCCATAGATGCTTCCCACCATTGCAATGAGCACTGGAAAGAGGATCACAGGCATGGCAAATTGCCGGTATATCCCTATGACTATTGGAAATTTAGGCCTCTTGAGCCCCTGGAGAACCGATACAGATATATTCAGGAGCACATAGGAGTTGAATACCAGGGTCTCCACCCTGAAGTAGGATATACCATACTGGATGACCTCCATATCCCTGGTAAATATATAGAAAAGGTACCTGGAAAGGGGAAGGATCACAAACATTGCTGTGGTCATTATAATGAGGCCATACTTCATGGTCTTCCTGTAGGTCTCCTCTACCCGGTCAAGCCTCCCCGCCCCGTAGTTTTGACCTGTTATGCTGAGGGCAGCTATATTGAGGCCTATGGCAGGAAGGAGAGCCAGCTGCTCTATCCTCATGGCCACTCCAAAGGCAGCCACCGCCTTGGAGCCTCCCACCATTACAACATAGTAGTTTATTATAAACACTCCCATGGCTATGGTCATCATATTAAAGCTTGCAGGGATTCCCTGGGAGAGAATCTCCATATAGTTCCCCCTGTGGGGCACAGTGAGGCCAAAGCCCTTCCCGGCGATGATCTTGGAGCCCCTCACCCTCCTCAGAAGGTAGAGGTTTCCTATAAACTGAACCACCACCGTGGCCAGGGCAACTCCCTCGGTGGTCATCCCCAGCACCAGTATGCTCAGGGGATCCAGAACTATATTCATCAGGAACCCAGCTATAAGAAAGTTTCTGTAGCTCATTGTGTCCCCCTGGGCCGAGAGGATGCCGTTCATCACCATATTCAAAACAAAAAAGATTGTTCCCAGAAAGATAATATTGGTATAGCGTAGCCCATAGACGAGAGTCTGCCCCTCTCCCCCCATGGCCCTCATAAGGTATTCATCTGCTGTGACTCCTATCCCTGTTATTATAAGGGATACTATTATCCCCAGAGACAGAGCATCCCTTGCCACCTCCCTGGCCTTCTCCTCCCTTCCCTCCCCTATATAATTGGAGATTATAGCTGTCACCCCGGTTCCCACCCCTGAGCCCAGGGCTATGAGGATAAAGAATACCGGAAAGGATATGGCCAACCCGGCAAGGGCTTCCGATCCTATATAACCTGTAAATATATTGTCCACCACATTAAAAAGGGTATTGAAAAGAAACCCCACACTGGATGGAAAAGCCACCCTTCTCACCAGATTCCCTATATCTCCAACAGTTAAATCCATAATCTCCCCCTGCCTTTCTCCGTTCTCTTCCTCTAATATTTATTCCAAAAGATTTTTTTTCCTATAAAATAAAAGAGGCCCCTTTTTCGGTGCCTCTAATATATTAATCTTTAAAGAAGTGTTCTCCGTGATAATAGACCCTTGCCCTTTCAGGAGCTTCCTCCTCCTGTACATTGTGGAAAAATTCCAGGTTCTCCCTAGGGTTTCTCTCTTCAGTTCCAGACTGGGTACTGGTACATCCCAACAACAAGGACAATCCCATGAATAATATCAGCATTCTGAATAATTTCATAGTATCACCCCCTTTGTTATTTTTTACTCCACCTATATTAAGGATAGATTAATTTTACTCACCCTTTTCTAATTATTGAACCTCAGCCTCTCAGTCAGTTTTTAATTCATCCCCATACTACTTCCTCTCCTTAAAACCACTTAGGAAGGGGAATCACCTATGAATTTTCAATAAAAAAGCTGGGTAGATACCCAGCTATAAAAGCCTATCTGTTTAGGTCCAGATAGTCCTCCAGTTCATTTACCCTTCTTCTGTTTACCTTTCTCTTGTGGAAGTAGTAAAGGATGAAGTTAATCATTTCAAGCCTCTTATCCACGTCCATATCCATAAAGATGCTTCCAAGAATCTCCCTTCTCTCAACAAACTTAAGCCCCTTGTCCTCCTTGTAGAGCCTTATATACCTATCAAAGCTAAATGGCAGCTCTGGATTGTATCTTCTCATAAGGCAGTATGTGGACTCCTCATTAAAGTCAACAGTATCCTCTGCAAAAAGGTTCTGTATCTTCTCCCCGATCTCTAACCAGTTATAATTTGACATATGACCCCTCCCTTTTATCCTCATACTATTTCTACTAATTATAGTATACTTTCCTTTTTTTACAAAAAAAAGAGGAGCACCAGGCTCCTCAAAACTATATCTTAAAGAATTCATTCTCTTTAAAACTATACTTTTTCTTACAGAAGTGACACTCCACCTCTAACTCTTCCTTCTCTGTAAAAATTTCCTTCAGCTGCTCCTTACCAAGGGTGATAAGTCCCTTGAAGAACTTCTCCCTCTCACAGTTACACTGGTAATCCACATGAGTTTCCTCTAGGATATCGTACTCCTCCACAAGCTTTTCATGGTTCTCATCTGTCATATCCTCATAGAGTAGCTTAACTATTCTCTCCAGGTCCATTCCCCCCTCAAATAGCTCAGTTACATTTCTTACAGCCTTTACCTTCTCCTCTAGGGCATCTATAAAGCTGTCCTCTGCTCCTGGAAGAAGCTGGATCATATACCCCCCTGCTGCCCTTACAGTCATATCCTGATTTAAAGATACTCCCAGAGCCACAACAGACGGAGTCTGCTCAGATGTGTAGTAGTAGTAAGCCAGGTCGTGAGCCAGGTCACCATTCTTTATGTCGGACATCCCAACATACGGCTCCTTAAGTCCCATATCCTTTATAACTCTCAGGATTCCCTTTCCAGTTATTGCGCTTACCCCGTTGGACTGAAGGTCTGCTGCCGGGTTGGACATATAACCCTTTATCCCGCTCTTGGCATCTGTTGTCACCACCATGTGGTTTAACGGACCGTCTGTATCTGTTCTCAGTGTAAGGAGGTCATCTCCCTTTAGATCAGTTCCCATCATAAGCCCTGCTGTCATCAGCTTTCCAAAGGCCTCTATAGCTTTTGGTGTAGCTTTATGTAAGTCCAGTGCCTTCTGTACTATATCCCTAGAATCCACTGCAATAAATCTTGCATTTTTACTAGTTCCTCTAATTATTCTAGCCATTTATATCTCCCTTCAAGACTATTTTTTTACAAACTTAATTCTATCACAAGATACACTTTTTTTCAATCTCTAGAAGAGTAGGTAGAGATACTGAATTTTTCTACAAAACTTCCTACTCTCCACTCTTTTCAATTAAAAGTATCTCTTTCAGCTTTTAATACCTTTCTTTTAATCATAGATTCACCAAGGAGACTAAGCCTTCATCTGCAGATATTTTAAACGGGGTTCATAGTCGTCGAACTTCACCCAATAATTTACTCCGTTCCGTCATACTCCTTCAGGCTCTGTAGAGAGCCCAGCAAAGGAACGAAAAATATGTACTTACTCCAAAAGACAATTATGAAACTCTATATTTTCTTTGGTTTGTTTTGCCTTTATTCTTAGTTTACTTCAGTAAACTTTAGAAAAATGGTATGTCATGACAAGAAATGAACTTCCTCCTTGAGAGAGTAAATTATAATTTAAAATAGCTGCCGGGACTCCCGGCAACCTCTCTATATCCTTCCAAGGATCTCCTCTTCCAGCTCCTCTATGTGCTCCTCTCCTTTGAGCTTGGCTATCTCAGCTTCCAGCTCTTTAAGCTCCTCCAGCAGTTCAGCTCTTTTTCTTAACAGCTCCTCCATACTCTACCACCTTCCAATAAATATTGGACATTATAACATTTTTGTATTTTCCCAGCCACAGCTTTAACCTTAAAAGAAGCTCTGCCAGTTAAGGCAGAGCTTCACAAAATTACTACTTATATCTTCTAAAGGTATCCTCCATCTCCTCTGTGTATGGAACAGCCTCTACCTCCAGCTCATTCAGATCAGCCCTTGCAATAAGGATCTTCATCTTATCCCCCATATTGTAGGTATAACCTGTGTCTACATTTCTCATTACATAGTCTCTCTCATCAAACTCGTGGTATCCCTCGGCCTGGACTATATCCCAGAAGCACTCCACGTGCTCCTTAGTCTCAAAGAATACCCTCTTGTTGCTGAACCCTATGATGGTAGCGTCAAAGACATCTCCCACCTTGTCCATCATATATTCCACTACCTTGATCTTTACGCTTTCATCCTCCAGCTTCATGGCATCCCTTTCAGTCTTGGAGATTATAGTTCCTATGGTATCCATCTCGTGGTTCCACTTAGCCAGCCTCTTCTTGCTCGGGTACCCGTCCAGAGTGGATGCCAGCACCCTGTGGATCATGAGGTCTGCATATCTTCTGATAGGTGATGTAAAGTGTGTATAGTAGCTGGATGCCAGCCCAAAGTGACCGGTATTCTCCTTGGTATACCTAGCCTGCTTCAGGGACATAAGGATCATCTTGTGCACGATCATGGCCATATCCTTGTCCTTGGAATCCTCTATTATACTCTGGAACTTCTTAGGGTGAAGGTCCTCAAAGGAGTGGATCCTGTACTGGAACTTAGCCAGGGTCTCGTTGAGGCTCTTTATCCTCTCTGGGTCCGGCTTATCGTGGGTTCTGTAGAGGGATGGTATCTCCAGCCAGAAGATCTTCTCAGCCACAGTTTCATTGGCTGCGATCATAAAGTCCTCTATTATCCTCTCAGCTTCTCCCCTCTCTCTGTTCTTCAGCCTCTCTACCTTGCCGTTTTCATCCAGCTCCACCTTGATCTCGGGAAGGTCGAAGTCTATACTTCCCCTGTTGTATTTTACCTCTCTGATTATCTTGGAGAGCTCATGCATGGTGAAGAGCATGTCTTTTATATCGGCGTACTTAGCTGAAAGCTCCTCATCCCCCTTGAGTATCTCATTTACATCGTCGTAGGTCATCCTGTGAACCGTCTTTATTACAGACCTGTGGATATCGTGATCCAGCACCCTTCCCTCTCTGTCTATCTCCATCTCGCAGGTAAATACCAGCTTATTTGTGTGGGGATTCAGGGAGCATACTCCGTTGGAGATCTCCTTGGGGAACATAGGAAGTACCCTGTCCACAAGGTATACTGAGTTTCCTCTCTTGAGGGCTTCCTTGTCCAGCATAGATCCCTCTGGGATGTAATGGCTTACATCGGCGATACTTACTATAAGCTTGTAGTTTCCGTTGGCAAGCTTCTCCACATATACCGCGTCATCCAGGTCCTTGGCATCTGCGCCGTCTATTGTAATTATAGGCAGGTGTCTGAGATCCCTTCTCTTGGCGATCTCCTCTGCACTTATCTCCTCCTCTACCTGCTTCACCTCTCTCATTACCTCTGGGGCAAACTTCTCCGATAGGCCGTTTCTCTTAATGAGAGCCTCTATCATATTTTTGGTGTCGTATGGATCCCCCAGGATCTCAAGGATCTCCCCCTCGGGCTTCTTTCCCTCTCCACCCCAGTTTGTGATCTCCACAAGTACCAGCTCACCATTTCTCGTTCCCTTCATCTGCTTTCCTGGAATAAATATATCCCTTCCAAAGGAGTGGGTAGGCTTTACAAATCCGAAGTTCTGGCTACGCTCAAAGATACCTACAATACGGTTTCTCTCCCTCTTGATTACACTCTCTACCTCTCCCTCCTTCTTCTTTCCTCCGTCCAGTCCCTTGGTTACCCTTACCAGTACTGTATCTCCGTCAAGAGCTGAGTTAAATGAAGATCTCGGGATGAAGATCCCCTCATCCTCTGTATCCACAAAGGCAAACCTGTCCTTTATAACTGTAAATACTCCTTTTACAAATCCAAGATTTTCAGGGATATTGTACTTACCCCTTTTGTTTCTAAGGAGGTCCCCCTCCTCTATCATCTTATCCAGCTTATCTCTGTTTTCCTTCTTCTTCTTGGGAGACCATCCCATCAGCTGACTTATCTCACTCAGGGTCATAGCTTTCTTTCCCTTGAGAGCCTCCCTTATCATATTATATTCTTTGTTCAAGTTCATTTATGCCTTCTCCTTTTCTGTTGTGAAGCAGCCAGTTCCTCATATCCACAGTGTTTGGATGGATTATGGCTTCCTTCTTTATCAGGAACTCCATCTTTCTGTCTACCTCGTGTATTATAGCCTCATCTATATTTTCATAGGCCAGCCTTCTTATAGTTTCAACCTCTTTATTGGTTCTGCTGGGCTCTATGGCATCTGCCACATATATTATCTTTTCAACCAGGGACATCCCCCTTCTTCCTATGGTGTGATACCTTATGGAGTTAAGGATCTCCTCATCCGTTATGCCAAACTCCTCCCTGGCGTAGACGCTTCCTGCAAATCCGTGAAGGAGCTCTCCCAAGTGCCCATAGGTCTTTATCGTCTCATCACAGTCGCAGAGCTCGTGCATCCTCTCTAGGGTAAACTGCTTGGAGCAGTCATGGAGGAGAGCTCCCTTTCTTACCTTGTTTATATCCGCCCCGTAATGATGGGCCAGCTCTATAGCCACCTTCTCCACTCCCAGGGTATGGTTGTATCTCTTAAGGGTGAGGAGTTCCCTCATCCTGTCCTTTATTCTGCTTATCCTATCCATGAATTCACATCCTTTCTGCTCATACTTCTACATATTATAATACGGACTGTTTTTCATATTCTTTTTTTAATCTTACGCGCTTTCCTCTTTTATTCAAAACTAACAGTTACAAGTAACCAAGAATTTACCCGCAAGGGGCATTCCCAGATTTCTAAAGTTTATATCATAAACTAAGAACTCTGTAAAAGGCTTCCGACAACTGTCTTCTAGTGCTGTAGCAGGGTTCCCGTTCCGTATCTGGGCTCAAGATTGAACCTGCATAGTCCGACGGAACGAAGCTACACCTTACTGTGGTGCCCGGCGACTGTCTCCAGCCGGCTACATAAAAATTTTCACCTTAGCACCTAATCTCTTCCTCATCTGTTTCTTTAGCTGACCGCAGGTAGACGTCCTGCTTCTCAGGATATCCCTACTTCTTTCCGTTTTACTTATTAGGTTCAATCTTGAGCCTGTAAAAGGAAAGAAAGATGTGGCCTAGCCCTTAAAGTCAATTACCGTAGGTCTTGAACTTTTAGGTACCTTTTGGTTCAAGCTAAAAGGTACAAAGCTCCTTTCAAAAAGAAAAGGATAACCTAACAGGTTACCCTTTTAGCTTTATTAGATTTCTAAATTTCTTTCGTAGAACTCTGAAAGCTTATAGAAGTTAAGCTGCTCCACTTCCTTGTCGTTTACAAGGAACTTCACCCTTCTATACCTTCCGTCCTCAGTCAGGCTATTTACTATTGAGTAGATTATAAAGATCTCCTGGGAGATGGTCTTCATATTTTCCCTGAAGTGGTAGTTCATATTGAGGTAGATATCCCTTCCGTCGATATACACGTCCATGAGCTGGACTTCCTCACCTAGGAATGGAACCTCCACTACCTTCCCCTCTTCATCTGTGTAGCTTATCTTGTAGGCCAGGTTCTCCTTGAGAGCGTCAAAGATCATCTTCACCCTCTCCTCCTGGGTATCCCCTACAACTATCTCCACCTGCTTGCTCTCCAGGCTTTCACCGCTCTCAGTGGGCACATAGATAGTGAGGGCTTCCCTTACTATCTCCCTTGCCTGCTCCTCCTCCTGGTAGATCACCTTGGGAGGATTCTCCTTCAATACCAAGTTGTAGTAGAAGGTCCCCGATACTGCAGTAAGTATTCCCAGTAATCCCAGAATGCCCACTCTTATGGGGGAGGGTTTCCCGCCTGCTTTCACAGCTTTTTTATCATCCCTCTTTCTCTCTATCTTCTCATCTTTCTTTACTTCTGTGTTTCTCTTGTCTTCCAAAACAACCTCCTCCATCAATAGAAGTGATTTCTTATACTTTTTCCAATCTCCTGGGCCATTATCTTCTGATACTTGGACTGCTTCAGCTTCCATACATCGCTGGAGTTGCTTATAAATCCTGTTTCCACAAGGATTCCCGGCCCGTCAAATCCCCGGAGTACAGCAAAGTTTGCTCCGTGACTTCCCCTGTTTCTCATATTCAGCCTCTTGGAGTAGGATTGTGCCAGGGCATCTGCCAGCTTAGCCGACTGCACCTTGTTGGCGTTGTACTCCGTCTCTCCCTTTACCTGGGCGATACTGCTGGTATCCTCTCCATACTCCTCACCAAAGGAGTTCTCAAAGGCAGCTACCTTGGCTGCATATGGGGATGATTTCTTGGAGTAGTAGAACACTTCAAATCCCGATGCGCTGGCTGCTGCTGCTGAGTTGGCATGGATACTTACAAAGAGGTCTGCCCTGTGCCTGTTTCCTATCCTTGCCCTCTCATTTAGAGGAATAAACTTGTCGTTGCTTCTGGTCATGACTACGTTGAAGTCATTTTTCAGCTCCTCCCTGAGGTACTTGGCCACTGCAAGGACTACATCCTTCTCCCTGTACTTCTTAAATCCAATGGCTCCAGGGTCCTGCCCTCCGTGTCCTGCATCTATGACTATGGTGTATTCCTTCTTGTCTATCCTCTTGGAGAAGTCTATTACAAACCTCACCGGGCTGCTCCTGTAGGAGAGCTTGTAATCCACATTTTTCTGCAGGTGGATAAACACCCCTACAGATGTGGGATATCTCACTACATCCACCTTTCTCACATAACTTCCATTTACATTCCTGCTGACAAATTGTTCCGCTGCCACAGTATTCATAAACTCTATAAATATAAGACGGTTTACCTCATCGTAATTCAGTTCATACTTGGGCTTTACGCTTCCCCCCATATCGATAACCATCTGGGGAGGATTTCCGTTAAAACGTATATTGCTTGCCTCTATCCTTTCTGCCCCGAAGGAAAGGGTCGTGCTCAATATCATTAATATCAAAAGAAGGTAGTATCTCATTATCCAAAACCTTTCTGAGACTGTTCAGTCCATATCAAAATTTAAATTATACGATCAATTAAAGAAAAAACGACAATTTAAAATTGTCGTCTTATTTATTATAAACAGATGCTATTGAACTCTTCTTTACAGTAAGCTTAACACCTTTATCTACTCTTATAATTACAAACTCATCTGTTACCGATGCTACATCTCCCTTAATTCCCCCTGCAGTAATAACTGGAGTTCCTTCTTGAAGGCTGCTCATCATCTCCTGGTGCTGCTTCTGCTTCTTCTTATTTGGTCTTATAAGCAAGAAGTAAAATACTGCTCCCCAGATAGCTAAGGTAAAGATCATTCCTGTGTAATTGGCCTTCGCGGCACCTTCAGCGGCATAAACAACGAAATTATTTAACATTTTTTACCCCCTTTTCTTAATACCTTTGAGTATAACATATAGAGTGTTTTTTTTCAACTGTGGTCTTATGCAAAAAGACCCTTTAGCTTGTCAAAAAATGTCTTCTTCATCTTGTAGTTTTTATCCTTAAGGCTGGCTTCAAAGGCCTCCAGTAGCTCCTTCTGCTTGTCGTTAAGGTTTACAGGTACCTCTACCACTACCTTCACCAGCTGGTCACCGTTTCTGTAACCTCTGGTGCTTGGCATTCCCTTCTCTCTCAGCTTAAACACCTTTCCAGTCTGAGTTCCAGCAGGAACCTTCATCTTAAGCTCTCCCTCAAGGGTAGGTATCTTAATCTCTCCACCTAGAGTTGCGATTGTATAGGAGATAGGCACCTCACAGATGATGTCATCATCCATCCTCTCAAAGATAGAGTGCTGCTTAACCTTTACAAAGATATACAGGTCTCCGTTAGGTCCTCCGCTTGTACTTGCTTCTCCAAGACCTGAAAGTCTCAGTCTCTGACCGTCATCGATTCCTGCAGGTATCTTAACCTTCTTCTCCACAGTCTCACTCTGGATTCCATTTCCACCGCAGGTATGGCATGACTGCTCTGGAACCTGACCAGACCCCTTACAGTGAGGACACTCCACCACATTTTCAAAGTTTCCAAGCATAGTTCTCTGAACCTGCTTGATCCTACCCTGACCATTACAGTGGCTACACGTCTTCATATTTGTTCCAGGCTCAGCTCCCGTTCCGTTACACGTTCCGCACTGACCCTTTCTCTTATACTTGATAGATTTCTCTATTCCCTTGGCTGCTTCCTCCAGTGAGACCTCCACAGTATATCTCAGATCCGCCCCAGGCTGAACCCTTCTTCTGGTTGAGCCTCCGCCGAAGCCTCCTCCCCCTCCGAAGAATGAACTGAATATATCTCCAAGGTCCTCAAAGTCTCCGAAACCTCCGCCGAAGCCTCCGAAACCTCCTGCTCCTCCTGCTCCGCCCTGTTCAAAGGCTGCATGTCCGAATCTGTCGTATTGTGCTTTTTTATTTGAATCAGAAAGAACCTGGTAGGCATCGTTTATCTCCTTAAACTTTACCTCTGCCTCGTGCTTATCCTTCTCATCTGCTCCACTAAATTTATCTGGGTGATACTTCATGGCTGCCTTTCTGTATGCTTTTTTTATCTCCGCATCAGATGCATCCTTGGATACCCCCAGTACGTCATAATAATCTCTCTTAGACATCTAGTATTCCCTCCGTATTTTTTTACAAGAAATATTATACCATATCCTATACTTTTTTTATAGACTTACTTGTATTCGCAGTACTCTAGAAAATTCCTCACCCTCTGTCAGTCTTTCTATTCCGTATTTCTCCTCTATCTTCCCGGTGCTCTTAGCAAAATCAGCTATTCCGCACCATGGCTCGATACAAACATAGTCCGCCCCCGGAACATTCCAAAATGCTATAAAGGGGAAACCTGTATAGTCCACTGTTACACTTCTCTTATTTTTCTTATTTTTAAGGCTTACCCTCTTGGAGGCCAGCCCCTCAAACATAATTGCATCCTCTATAAAGGTGTCTTTTTTGAGGTTTATCCTTCTTCCCTCTAGGTAATCCACCCTCTTCTCCCCTATATACATCCCCTCAAGGGTATAGGTCTTGGCTTCCTCCTCCTTCTCAAACTCCAGGTAGTAGTCTGAAAACTCCACATCTCCATCTGTAGGTGTGGCAAAGGCAGGATGCCCTCCTAGGGAAAAGTAGATCTCTCCCGAGGTTTTGTTTACCACCCTGTAGCCTATGACAAGCTCGCCCCCCTCAAGGGAGTAGGTGATATAGAAGTCAAACTCAAAGGGATAGTTCTCCAGGGTCTTCTCGTCTGAGGAGAGCTTGAAGACTACCTTTTCTTTTGAGCTCTCAGTCACCTGGAACTCCATGTCCCTGGCAAAGCCGTGCTTACTCATCCTGTACTCCGCTCCACGGTAGGTATAGGTATCGTTTTTTACCCCCCCTACAAATGGGAAGAGCACCGGCGAGGTCTTCCCCCAATACTCTGGGTCCCCGCTCCACATAAACTCCTCACTGCTCTCAAGGAGTCTCAGGTTTTTAAGCTCTGCCCCCTTGGACTCTATCACTGCTTCCAGTATCCCGTTGTCTATCCTATACAGCATCTACTTCTCCTTCTTCTCTAAATTTAGCAGGTATTCCTTTCTCCATACACCTGCTCCGAATCCCGTAAGTTTACCCGACTTACCTATTACTCTGTGTCAGGGTACCACTATGGATACGGGATTTTTCCCGTTGGCTCCCCCTACTGCCCTCACAGCCTTGGGGTTTCCTATGGCATCTGCCTCCTCCGAGTAGGAGATGGTCTCTCCGTAGGGAATATCGTACATAGCCCTCCAGCAGGACCTCTGAAACTCCGTCCCTCCCCTGAGGTCTATCTTCACTGTAAACTCCGTTCTCTCCCCCCTGAAGTACTCCTCCAGCTCCTTTTTACACTTGAGGACCTCGGGGCTCTCTATCTCCTCTCCCCGGATCTCGTCCAGAAAGTAGATTCCGCTTATTCCATCTGTTTCCTCGGTTATCTCTATATAACCCAGGTATTCATGTTTCAGGTATGCCCTTCCCCTCATCTATACTCCCATCTTCTTGCTCATATATACGTCTGTTATATCATATCCCATCTTCCGGTAGAGGGCTATTGCCCCCTCATTGTATCCGAAGGAGTGAAGGTTTACCTTCTTGGCATCCAGGTTCCCCGCCATCTCCTCCAGGAGCTCCACCATCTGGATCTCATAATCCTTCCCCTTATACTCATCGTAGATGAGGTAGTTGTTCACGTAGATGGTATCGTTGAATAGATTAAACCACACAAAGCCCACCTTGTCTATATCCTTGCAGATATCCAGCAGGTAGTGGTGCTTGGTCTCCACCCCGTCCTTCAATATATTGTCCAGAGTTTCCTTGGCAAGGTCTATGGCGTCACCCTCCTGCCAGTGTCCCACCTTCACCTTGTCCTGGGCGTAGTCCCTTATCATCCTTCCCTTTATAACGTCGAATTCCTCCTGAGTCATCTTCACAAGTCTCATAAGTTGTCCCCCTCTAAGTATAGTTTTATAAGTATTTTTACTTTTTTAAACTATAGTTTCTTTTTTAATAGAAGTTTTTTTGGTTTTTGTATAAAGTGTATTCTGTTTGATTGAAAGTTTAATAATACTATGCGCGTGTCTTTTTGAAAAACATTTAAAGTAGATTTTTAGAGTTTCTATTTCGTTACTTCTCTCTTGAAAAAGAAGTAACCAAGAGTTCAAGACTTCTCAAATGCTTCCCGTGCTAAATTATTCCACTACGAGCTTTATCTGCTACAATCTCCCTTTTAAGAAAAACTAACCTATTGCCAAGCGGTCAATAAACTTATTCTGTATAGCGCTCTAGCTCACTCTCTCTGACAAAGCTTCATCAGCTTGAAACGTCGATTTCAACTGTCTTCATACTTTCTTTTTTATTCTATATTTTATGAATAAACTGTTATTAGAAATAGTTTATCAACTACTCCAAACTCAATAAAGATCAACTTTCTTTAAATGTTAGTATCTTTAATTCTATACTATATTCTTTTTCGAAGTTTTCTAAGATTTTTTTATAATTAATATTTGCACGCTCGGCTACTAAAGCTACTCTATAATACTGAGTTTTTATTACTTCAATTTGTTGTTTTGCTAAATCACTCTCATATTCTGGTAGAATTCTGAGAGCATCTAAAAGATGTTTAATAACGATTGCTAAATTCGCTTCTTCTAACTTTAGCGACGTAATTTTATCAATTTTATCCAACATTACTTCTCCAGAAAGTTTATAACCTCTAGACAAAGAAAACTCTATCTCTGTTGTTAACTTTTTTAGCTCCATTTCCTGATTATCTATCAACCTACTCTGCTCTTCTAACTTTTTTTGATTATTTATTAATTCTTTTTCTTGATTTTGTATTTTTTCAAGGATGCTTCTTGCTTTAAAACTTTGATAAATTGGCATAATCGCCATTATACCAACTATTGCTATAATCCCTAATACAATGTCTTTTATAAAGTTAACATTATCCTTTAGGTCTGCTTTTAAAGAACCAATTTCATCACTATTTTGAGTCTCTAACTTTGTCCAAGCTGAGTTATAAAAATCGTCCACTTTATTATTTAGATCTAAAGTCTCTAGAACTCTATCGTTTAGCTTATCCTCTACCCTCTCATATCTGACTATGATTTTGTTTTGGGTTTCTATTTGCTGTTCCAGTTGAGCTATTCTTGCCTTCTGTTCTGCTTCTATTGAACTCTCCTCTGAAAAGGTCAGAGAAAACATTAGTAGAAAACAAGCTATGATTTTAAACCTTTTCAATACTCCCCCCTTTAAAGCGTTGCGACTTATTTATTTCTCTCTGAGTATACCTTTCTAAAGTAGCTATGTGTTATAAGTTCATTACCAGCACCATTATATAAGTAACCGTCCTTTGAACCATCAATACTTAATCTTTTTACTTCTTCCCTTAGTATCTTTTTAGCTATCCCTAAAATAACTTCGCCCTTTTCATTTCGGCTTAGTGTTTTTCTGGGAGGACTATCCTTAAATTCAATAGTGTATTTCTCCCCCTCATAGGTGATAGACAACTCTTTTAAATCATTTACAGACATACTTCCTCCCTTAATCTTTTTCTTTCTAAACCTCTGCTTTGGTTTCTCCTTAATTAGGGAGAAACCATAGAAAGGATGAGGGTTCTTGCCGACCGCAGGTAGACGTTTTAACTTCACAGGATATCCCTGCTCTTTTCCGTTGTACTTATTAGGTTCAATCTTGAGCCCAGAAAAGGAAAGAAAAATATGACCTCACCCGAAAAGTCAATTACCGCAGGTCTTGAACTTTGGGTACCTTTCTTTCAAGAGAAAGGTACTATGAAGTATAGTAGCCTGCATTGTGGCCAGGAAACTCCTTGTAACCCTTGTATCTGCAGTTTCCTATTATCACCAGGCTGTAGCCTTTGCCAAATTCATCGAAGGAGAAGTGAAAGAGTTTATCAAATACATCCCTTATCGCATCTGTAGTCTTTTGACAGCCAAGCTTCGTTGCCCCCCAGCAGTAAAGCCAGCATACGCTGCTAAAGTATACCCTTCCGTTCTCTTCCTTCCAGTACTTGTCGTAGCTCTCCTTAAAGGAATCTATCTCAAGAGATCTTAGTAGTCCCTTTGCTTCCTCTGCACTTACCTTTAGTTCTAAGTTCATATGCTATCCCCTTTTAAACCATTTTATTTGATCTTTCCATATCTGTAAAACTTAGTGTTCTCTGTGCCTCTGTGTTGAAGGATTTATTCGTGATAATTAGTGGTAATAATTCTATCCCTTTTTCCCTATGAGTAAGAACAGAGGATACTCCCTATCTTCTCTTATTATCGTGTGGGGAGTTGTAACACCCTCCACCCTTAAATTATTCTTCTTGAAGATCTCCCCCAACTTATCAGGATCAAACCCCAGGTGACCGTCGAAGTTCCCCTTGTGGAAGGTGCCATCCTCGGTTACCAGGTCCGCTATGCACAGATATCCTCCTGTATTTAAAGATTCAGCCCATCCCCTTATAGCCTCCTCTGTATCCGGTATGTGGTGGAGCACCATGAGGTTGAAGATACAGTCATACTTGTGGGTGGTATCCACAGGTTTTTCTGGATCTATGAGGACCGTTTTGCAGTTGCTATGCCCCCCTGCCTCTATCTTCCCTGCTACCTCCTCCAGCATCCCTTTAGAGGTGTCGCAGAAGGTCACCTCCCTGAAGTTTGGCAGAAGGCCAAATCCCAGGAGTCCCGTACCGCAGCCATATTCTGCAGCCCTCATCTCCCTGGTATCTGGCAGATGTTTCAGAATACCCTCAGCTACATCCCTGGCCCTCCTTACCTTCTTCTCATCTAAATCCCATTGCTTTGCTGCTTCATCAAAGTTAGTTCCCATCCCTATCCCCCATATCCTTTATAAGCTGAGTCAACAAAATTCTCCGCTGGTGTTTTTCTCTTTAAGCTATTCTTTTAAATATTTCCCCTTATCTTTGTAATTCCCTCATCTAGGTTGATACCTCTTTGTACTTCTATGATATGCTAGGCTGTTATACAGGTTAAGTTCCGCAGGAGCAGAGCTCCGAGGACTGTAGCCTATAAAAGCCGTAGATTAACAGTCTATACCCGGAAAACATCTAGATGAGGGTCAGTTTTCTTTGGTTCGTTTCTTTTGCTGATCAAAAGAAATGAATTAAAAATCAATTTTACTTATTTAAATACTCTCCAGGAGTCTTTAGATACTCTTCCAACCTAGTATAAAACTTCCCTGCATGCACCCCGTCTGCAAGACCGTGATGGGCTTGCAGAGCCACTGGCATGAGGAGCTTCTCCCCCTCCTCAAAGTACTTACCCATGGCTATTCTGGGAACGGAATCTCCCTTAACTATGTGCATGGGATGCTGTATAGAGGTAAAGGATACCCATGGAAGGGTGGTCAGGTAGAAGTCGCTGTCCATGTCAGCGTCAAAGTCAGGGGTGATATTATCTTTTACCCCTTCTATTGCTCTCTCCACCCCTTCGTAGAACTCCACAAACTCCTCCTTATGTTTGGTCCTTGCAAAGCCGAAGAGCTCATCTTCACTTAGCACTGTAAAGGATGGGTTCACCACTGGGTGCTCCACTATCCCGTCCTCCCTTATCCTTGTTCTCAGCTCGGGGATCTCATTTACCGTCCTTGAGATAAAGTAGAGGACCGTCTTAAAAAATGACAGCTTCCTCTCCTTACAGTAGTTCTTTAGTTCCCTTACATCCACATTGGAGCAGATATTAAAGTGGGGAAGCTCCATCTCTTTAAACATCTCATACTGCTTCCTTCTATTCCATGTTGCCATGTCTATATATTTCATTTTCCATTTTCCCTTCTAAACCATTTTTCTGCTTCTCTCTTGTACCTTCTGTACTTTCTTTGCTTGTCCAAAGAAAGTGCCCAAGAAAGGACACCCCTTTCAAAATATTTCCCTTGCAGATATAAAGTTTTACGACCTTTACAGGCTACAGTCCTCGCTCTAAAGCAGCCTAGCTTAAGCTGCATCGCTGCGGAACTTATTCTGTTCTACGGTCTAGCTAATCACTCTAGCAAAAGCCATATCAACTTGAAAGAGGGTTAAGCTTTTTTCTAAAAAACTGTAATTTCTCTTCCTCTCTTGAGCTTTTACCCCGGTTTCTCCTTAGTTAGGGAGAAACCATAAAAAGGATGAAGGTTGTTGCCGACTGCAAATAGTCGTCGGGCTTCACTCTCATCTCTACTTCGTTCCGTTTTACTTATCAGGTTCAATCTTGAGCCTAGAAAAGGAACGAAAAATTCGTCTCTACCCTATAAGACAATTATTGAAAGCCTTGATTTTGTGAAAAATAATGAGTCTGGTTACAAGCGAATCGTTTTCCACAACGTGATATGGATATCACGTTGAACACAATGAAACAACGTTAAAGTTCTTTAACGTTGCGAAAAAGTATAGTGATTAGAAATCACTTGCTTTTCACGAGACAAATGTATCGAAGTTTTTTCAAGAGAGAAGTAACATATTTAATTAAAAAGAGGAGAGCTCTAGCTCTCCTCTTCAACTCTTTAAGCTAGACTGCTTAAATTCTATATCATTTTCTGATTATCCTTTCCCAAAGGAATATATTCGAAAATTTTACTTATTAGTCAACAACCTCAGCTTCAGCTACATCATCGTCTCCCTTTGGAGCTTCCTGTCCCTGTGCTCCAGCCTGAGCTGCCTGAGCTTCCTTGTACATCTCCTCAGCTAGCTTGTGAGCTGCCTTTGAAAGGTCCTCGATAGCCTTGTCGATAGCTTCCTTGTCGTCTCCGTCCTTAACCTTCTTAAGTTCCTCAAGAGCAGCCTCGATAGCCTTCTTGTCCTCTTCAGTCACCTTGTCTGGGTTCTCAGCAAGAGTCTTCTCAGTAGATGAGATTAGCATATCAGCCTTGTTTCTAGCCTCTACGATCTCCTTAAACTTCTTATCCTCAGCCTCGTGAGCCTCAGCGTCCTTCTTCATTCTTTCGATCTCTTCCTCAGACAGGTTAGACGATCCAGAGATAGTTACCTGATTCTCCTTACCAGTTCCAAGGTCCTTAGCCGATACGTGTACGATTCCGTTTGCATCGATGTCGAATGTTACTTCGATCTGAGGTACTCCTCTTGGTGCTGCTGGGATCCCCTCTAGGTTAAAGTCTCCAAGCTTGTGGTTCTGTGCAGCCTGTGCTCTCTCTCCCTGGAATACGTTTATAGTTACTGCTGGCTGGTTGTCCACAGCAGTTGAATATACCTGAGATTTCTTTACTGGGATAGTTGTGTTCTTCTCGATCATCTTAGTGAATACTCCACCTAGAGTCTCGATTCCAAGTGATAGCGGAGTTACGTCCAGTAGAAGTACGTCCTTTACGTCTCCCATTAGTACTCCACCCTGGATAGCCGCTCCAGCTGCTACTACCTCGTCTGGGTTGATTCCCTTGTTTGGCTTCTTACCGAAGTAAGCCTCTACCCACTCCTGTACCGCAGGAATTCTAGTTGATCCTCCAACAAGTAGGATCTCGTCGATCTCTTTTGGGTTTAGTCCAGCGTCAGCTAGTGCTGTCTTAGTTGGCCCCTGAGTAGCTTCTACAAGGTTTCTTGTGATCTCATTGAACTTAGCTCTAGTAAGCTTCATCTCAAGGTGCTTAGGTCCAGTAGCATCCATAGTGATGAATGGAAGTGAGATAGGAGTTTCCATCATTGTAGACAGCTCCTTCTTAGCCTTCTCAGCTGCGTCCTTAAGTCTTTGCTCAGCCATCTTGTCTGCAGAAAGGTCGATTCCAGTTTCCTTCTTGAACTCAGATACTAGCCAGTCGATTACTGCGTTATCGAAGTTGTCTCCACCTAGGTGGTTGTTTCCGTTTGTAGACAGTACCTCTACTACACCGTCTCCGATCTCTAGTACCGATACGTCAAATGTACCTCCTCCAAGGTCGAATACAAGCACCTTCTCCTCGTGCTGCTTGTCCAGTCCGTAAGCTAGTGCTGCTGCAGTTGGCTCGTTGATGATTCTCTTTACGTCGAATCCAGCGATCATTCCTGCGTCCTTAGTTGCCTGTCTCTGAGCGTCTGTAAAATAAGCTGGTACAGTGATTACTGCTTCCTTTACATCCTCACCTAGGTATGCTTCAGCGTCCTTCTTAAGCTTCTTAAGAGTCATAGCTGAGATCTCCTGTGGAGTGTAGTCCTTTCCGTGGATGTTTACCTTGTAGTTCTCTCCCATGTGAGTCTTGATCGATGAGATTGTAGAATCAGGGTTTGTGATAGCCTGTCTCTTTGCGATCTCTCCTACGATGATCTCTCCGTTGTCCTTTATGTTTACTACCGATGGAGTAGTTCTAGCTCCCTCTGCGTTTGCGATGATAGTGAAGTTTCCACCCTCCATTACTGATACACATGAGTTAGTTGTTCCTAAGTCGATTCCGATTATTTTACCCATTAATC
>CAYSGC010000006.1:21335-29218 GCA_964430145.1 uncultured Fusobacteriaceae bacterium
GATACACATGAGTTAGTTGTTCCTAAGTCGATTCCGATTATTTTACCCATTAATCTTTCCTCCTAAAATTTTAAATTTTTACGAATAGTTTATGCTTTAATTATATTATTTACTACTTCTTGCAGACCTTAACCATAGATGGTCTGATTACCTTGTCCTTCAGCTTGTAGCCCTTCTGAAGCTCCATGAGGATGTGGTCGTCCTCCACCTCGTCGCTTGCCTCAGTCATTACAGCTTGGTGCACATATGGGTCATACTTTGTTCCTACACTAGCCTCAATAGCTTCTACTCCCTCTGCATTCATGATTCCGTGCATCTGGTTTAGAGTCATCTCCACTCCCTTTACAAGGGAATCGAAGTCCTTGGTTTCAGCAGATGCCGCCACTCCTCTCTCAAGGTTGTCCACAGCCTCTACTACCTTAAGGATAACCTTTTCAGCTGCATACTTTCTAAGGTCCTCAAGCTCCTTTTCCTTTCTCTTGGTGAAGTTCTGGAAATCCGCCTGCTTTCTCAGGTAAGCCTGCTTCCACTCCTCTACCTCAGCTTCTATCTTATCTATCTTATCTTCAAGGCTCTCCTCTGCTACTTTTTCAGCCTCTGCCGCTTCATCTTCTGGATTTTCGTGCTTGGCTGCTTCGTCGTGCTTTCTCTTAGCCTCTTCAGCCTTTCTCTTCATTTCTTTAGACATCTACTTCTCCTTTTTATGCTCTATTTCATCTATTACTTTATTTACTTCTCTTGTTACATAGTCCACAAGACCCATGGTCTTGGAGTAGGCCATCCGCCGGGGTCCTATTACTCCGATAACCCCCTGGGAGGCTCCCATCTTATACACCGAGTACACAAAGGAGAAATCCTCCAGTCCCGGGATATTCAGTTCATCTCCGAAGGCTACATTCACCTCACCGTAGTTTGGCTCCCTTGCCTTTACCAGGCTTTCAAAGAGATCTCTCACTCCCTTCTTCCTGTTAAACATCTCAAGGGTTTCCTGTACCTCCCCCACACTCTTATCGTGGAAGATGCTGGTTGCGTTGTTCAGGAAGAAGTTCCCCTGGATATCCTGGTAGATCTCCCTTTCAAATTCCTCTAGGAGAGGGTTGTCCTTTTCAAGGATGAGCTCCTCTACCTGGGTATGGCTGTGAACCTCCCCACGCCTGAGCTTCTCATTTATCTCCCTGGACACCTTATCCAGCTCATCCCTTGTGATTCCATGTTCAAGGGAAATCTTCTTTGTCCTTACCGACATATTCTCGCTGACGATTACCGCCATTACAAGGTAGTCATCTATATGAACCAGTTCTACCTTCTTTATCTTTTCCCGTTTAAAGTCGGGCTCGATTACCATCCCTGCATAGGAGGTAAGCTTGGACAGGAGGCTTGAGGTCTTCTTTAAAACACTCTCGATCTCCGTCACCCTTCTTTCATAGGCCAGGTCTATTCTATCCCTCTCCGCCTTGGACAGCTTCTCTATCTTCAGCAGTTCATGGAGATAAAATTTATAACCCAGATCTGTAGGCACCCTTCCAGAAGATGTATGGGTCTTAGCTATATAGCCCATATCCTCAAGGTCTGCCATCACATTTCTTATGGTAGCAGATGAGAAACCAATATTATATTTTTTTACAAGTGTTCTGGAACCTATGGTATCCCCAAAGGTCAGGTAGTAATCTATTATTGCACCCAGAACCTGTTTTTCTCTATCAGTAATAGCCATCTCAACCACCCCTTGTTAGCACTCAAATTCTAGGAGTGCTAATTCCTGCTATAAATATACACCCAAATAAAATCTTTGTCAACACTTTTTTAGCCACTTTAGTCACAAGTGGCTAATTTTTTCATTTGTTGCTTTTTCCCTCTGTTTTCAATGGTTTTTATTTTGGCCACCTGGCTGTAAAAGGATAAATTTTAGCCTCTTTTGAGGGTGTGTGGCTAATTTTTTTTAAAATTTTTCAGGTGATATTTTATAAAAATTATCCCTTAGCCACCCAGGTGGCCAACGATTAATTTTCTTCTACTAAACTTTATCAATTCAAAGTCTTTTTCACTCCCTTTGGGAGCGAGTTACTTTCTTACCTTGATATAAGAAAGTAACTAAAGAAGATCAAGACTTCCAGTAATTGTCTTTTCTGGTAAATCAAGACTTTCGTTTCTTTTTATATGCTCTGGATAGAACCTATCCTGTTTGACGAAACGAAGCAAAGATGGAAGGTGAAGCTCAACGACTACCTGCAGTCGGCCGTTCATAATCCAATATTAGCTAAAAATACAAAGTAGGAAAAAGGCCTTATACTTCACAATCAAGTTAAACCAGCTAACGAATTAATCTGTACGGTCTAACTAATCATTTTCGTAAAAGCCACATCAACTTGAAAGAGGAGAACTAATCCACCCTCTTTTAAAAATCACTAACCTATTGCCAAGCGTCCACAAGCTTATTATCTTTAAGACCCTAATCTGTATTTCCCCCTTTAAGAAACCACTTTTAATTTCCTTTTACTTTCTTTAATCACCCAAAGAGTATCTTTACTCACTCTAAAAACGGAGTTCATAGTCGTTGAACTTCACAAGAAAGACCTCCTCCGTTCCGTCGTGCCTCTTTAGGCTCTGTAGAGAACCCCACAAAGGAACGAGAAATTTGTAGTTGCCCAAGAAGACATTTATGAACCCCTAGATCTTCTTGGGGCACTTTCTTGCATCATGGCAAGAAAGTACCTCGCTCCTGAAAGGAGTGAAAAATATTTTATTTTAAATCTATAAAACAAAAAAAGAAACTGCTTTTGCAGTTCCTCTTTTATTTTATACAAGAATCAAAAGTATTAAATATGGTACCAGGTTTAGGGATACTATAAAAAGCTTATAGACCCCCATAAGAGCATAGTGAACGGCATCAAAGGTCTCCTCCGATACCCTAAACCACCTGTAGTGCATGAGATACATCCACTGGTGGGCATATATAAAGGTCAGGAGCCATACAGCAAAAAAAACAGAGTTTATTATGAAGGACCAGAATAACAAGTTCATGACTATATCCAGTAACATAGGTCGCCTCCCTTCTGAGTTTTATATCTATATAACATTTAAGGTAAGAGGCCCCTACTTCCTTTTTTTCAAAGTTTTTTTCTCCTTCCCTTGCATCTCGTCCTATAAATAATATAGTATTCCTAGTAGTAGTTTTAAGGAGGTCTTTTATGGATATTGCACTGAGTATGGTACTTATATTTTTTCTTTTAATATTTTCAATTATAAACAACATCTTTATAGCCTGGCCCCTGGGAGTAGCTCTCATTATCTTCGGATTTCTTTCCCTGAGAAGGGGCCACACCATGGGATCCACCCTGAGGATGGCCCTGGAGGGGGGAAGAAAATCCTTCATTGTCCTTCAGGTATTTGTTCTTATAGGTATCCTCACATCTGTGTGGATCTCCGCTGGTACCATCCCCGCCATCGTTTACTACGGGATACGTCTTATGAACCCCAGCTTCTTTATACTCTCTGCCTTTGTAATCACATCCTTTGTTTCCTTCCTTCTGGGGACATCTCTGGGGACGGTGAGTACAATCGGAGTGGCTCTCATAGTCATGGCAGGGGCAGGGGATATAAATATGCCCCTGGTTACAGGGGCTATTATGTCGGGAGCCTACTTTGGCGACAGGTGCTCCCCCATGTCCTCCAGCGCCATCCTGGTGGCCAACCTGACCAGGACAGATATCTTCGACAATATAAGGGATATGTTTAGGACCAGCATCCTTCCCCTGCTCATCTCTGCCCTCCTCTATCTGGGATTTTCCCTGAGAAACCCCATAGTATTCGGGGCAGAAAATATCGGAGGGGATCTGGCCTCTGTCTTCCACATAGGACCGGTGTCCTTTGTCCCTGCAGCCATAATCCTCCTGGCATCCATCTTCAGGATTAGGGTAAAAAGATCTATGACCCTCAGTATAGTTGCTGCTGCCATCCTATCCATCATCATAGAGGGGTACTCCCCACGGGAGCTTCTTCATTTCTCCCTTTGGGGATTCAGGCTGGAGGATGGTCTCCTCCCTGGAAATATATTAAACAGGGGAGGGGTCCTCTCCATGCTGAGAGCCGGGATCGTCGTATTCATCTCCTGCTCCATGGCAGGTATCTTCAATGGTACCAAGATGCTTGACAGGTTTCACACCCTCTATTCCAGAGCCAGGGACAGATTTCACCTCTTCCTCTATACCATTGCTACGAGCGCCCTCACATCTGTCTTCGGCTGCAATCAGACTATAGCCATAGTCCTCACAGAGCAGCTCATGGACAAGACCTATGAAAAGAAGGATCACAGCAGGGGACGCCTTGCCATAGATCTTGAGAATACAGCTGTGGTTATAGCTCCCCTTATTCCGTGGAATATCGCAGCCTTCATGCCCACATCCACCCTGGGAGTAAACTTCTACACCTATGTCCCCTATGCCTTCTACCTCTACCTTCTTCCCCTTACAAATCTCCTCCTCTTAAAATACAAAAGGTCTGCCAGTTAATCTCTGGCAGACCTCTAAGCCCCCTCCTCTAAAACAGGAAACTTACAATTCTTTACTTCCCTTATCACTCTGTCGGCCTTGGATCTCAGGCGAATTTCATTGCACCTTCCCTCCTTGGTCTTGTAGATATACTCCTCCTTCTCCAGCTCCTTTATCCTTCTCACAATAAGGGACCTGTCCACACTCAGACTTTCATCCAGCTTATAGAGGGTAGCCTTCTTCAGCTTCTCCACAACACAAAGGAGAAGGATATCTGTTCTGGACAGATGGTACTCCTCCTTTAGATGTTTATACAGCTGATCTGTTTTCAATAATACCTCCACCAATGATATCACCCCACCAAACTTTCCTCACCAAAACCAGCTCTGAACCTCTATTCCATTTTTTTATAGTGCACCCATGCCGATTTTCGACCACATATTATCATTTTAAATGTAAATGTCAATACTTTTTTGAAACAAGTGATCTCAAGGAGAAATAAAAATTTCTAGAGTTCTTTTTTTAGACTTTGTCACAGAAGACTTTGTCACAACTTTTTTCTAAAAAATCAATTATCAAAAAATATAACTTTTTAACCTTTCATTACCATATTAATAAACATTTTTTTATATTTTAATGGAATTTTTTTCAAAATAAAACCCCGAATCCGTACAGATCCGGGGCTATATCTTATTCCACTGTTACTGATTTCGCAAGGTTTCTAGGTTTGTCCACATCCACTCCCCTGTCCACTGCTACATAGTATGACAGGATCTGTAGAGGTATCACATTGATAATAGGTGAGAATAGTTCATCCACCTCTGGAACAAATATTACCTCTGAAGAATAGTTCTTAGCCTCTGCGTCTCCCACAGTTGCCACAGTTAACACCTCTCCGCTTCTTGCTCTTACCTCTTCAATATTTGATTTAGTCTTCTCATATACAGCTGATTTTGTAGCTATTGCCACAGTTGGACACATATCGTCGATTAGGGCAATTGGTCCGTGCTTCAGCTCACCAGAAGCATATCCCTCAGCATGGATATAAGATATCTCCTTAAGCTTTAGAGCTCCCTCTAGAGCTATTGCAGTATTGATTCCTCTACCTATAAACATAGTGGAGTTAACCCCTGCAAACATCTCCTTTTTGTTCTTGATGTGCTCAGCCTCATCCAGTATTGCCTCTACCTTAGATGGAAGTTCAGCTACTCCCCCTAGGATATAGTCCGCTCTCTCCTGGCTCATTCCCCTCTTTCTTCCAAGGAATGCTGTAAACTTGTATAGAGCTGTTAGCTGCGCTACAAATGCCTTTGTAGATGCCACCCCGATCTCAGGTCCTGCATTGGTATAGAATGTACCGTCTGCTTCCCTTGAGATAGTTGATCCTACTACATTGATTATACCTATTGCCTTGGCTCCGTGCTTCTTTGCTTCCCTCAGTCCTGCAAGGGTGTCCGCTGTTTCCCCAGACTGGGATATAAGGATTACCAGGTCCTTATCCGTTACGATGGGATTCTTGTATCTGAACTCCGAAGCTACCTCTACCTCTACAGGTATTCTCAGCTCCTGCTCGATTATAGCCTTTCCTACAAGCCCTGCGTGCCATGATGTACCGCACGCAACTATGTGAATCCTTGAGATCTCCTCTATCTCCTTGTCTGTAAGATCGATCTCTATGTTTGCCTTCAGGGTATCGTTTATAGCCTTTGGCTGCTCAAAAATCTCCTTAAGCATAAAGTGGTCGTATCCACCCTTTTCAGATGCTTCTAAAGACCATGTAATCTCAGTGATCTCCTTCTCCTTAGGAGTTCCCTCTAGATCATAGATCTTAACCTCATCCCTTGTAAGCTCAGCAAGCTCACCGTCATCTAGGAATATTACCTTGTTGGTGTGCTCAAGTATAGCCGGGATATCTGAGGCTATAAGGTTTTCTCCCTCTCCAAGTCCTATTACAAGAGGCGATCCCTTTCTGGCTGTAATAAGTCTCTCTGGCTCATCCTGGGTAAATACACCTATAGCGTAAGCTCCCTCCAGGATAGGGATTACTTTCTTTACAGTTTCAAAGAGGTCACCGTTATAGTGCTCTTCTATAAGGTGAACTATTACCTCTGTATCCGTTTCAGATAGGAAGATGTGCCCCTTAGCCTTAAGCTCCTCTCTCAGTTCAGCATAGTTCTCGATGATACCGTTGTGTACCAGTGAGATCTTTCCGTCTCCTGAAAGGTGAGGGTGAGAGTTTACAGTGCTTGGCTTACCATGGGTAGCCCATCTGGTGTGCCCTATTCCCAGGTGCCCCTTCATCTCCACCTTTCCTAGGATCTCTCCCAGGTTAATCAGCTTTCCTACAGATTTCTGTGTGTTGATTGCTCCGTTCTCTTCAAGTATCGAGATCCCCGCCGAGTCATACCCTCTGTACTCCAGCTTTGCCAGCCCGTCGTAAAGTATCCCCTTAGGCTCTCTCTTTCCAATATAACCTACGATTCCACACATAATTTGTTACCTCCTAAAATATTCTTTTTTTAATGTTCTCAATTTTAGAAGAAATAACTACTGAGATAGCCTTTGTCTCTGAGGTCACCCTCAGGTTTTTCCCTATCTCTCAGGCTGTAGTCACCTTTAGGGCATCCGCCGAAAACTTCGATAACCCTATTCCTCGTCAACTCCTTGGAGGAGTTCTGGCGCTGTTTTTATTTTTTATTTCTTCAAATTGCTGTGCTCCCTATTTTACCATACACTTTAAAGTATTGCAATTACAGGAGCCTCCTTAAGCTTCAACAGGATAACACATAAATATGTCTTTTATATATTATTTGCTTGCTTTCCTGCAGCAACCCCACTATTATACACAACTTCTCCCAACGGTATAAGTGACTTTGTCACTCTTTTCTGAAATTAAAGATAAAAGATCAAAACATCTGCCACTGATTATACAAATTCCTAAGCACAATTTTGGGAAGTATTTACACTAATTTTTTAAGTAGGATTTGTAGTCAGCGATCATTAAGTTCTTTATTTTTAATATCTAAATATCCTTCCCTCTTTAATATCTATATAGCTTCGTACCAGGTCATAAACTAGGCTATACGACAAAATAAGTCCCACACCGACAAACTATAAATTATACACCTAGAGAGATGAGTGTAGCTTAAAAAGTCCGCAAATCAACAACTCTACATATGAGAAACTATTAAAGAGGGGACATTTTTTTCTAAAAAAAGAAAGTTTAATGCACTTTATCTCAAATAAAAAAGACCCCCTTCTGGGGATCCTTTTAAGCCTGACTGTAGGTTGCGTGACACAACTCTCCCTCTGACTTTGCCACCAGAAGGGTACATACACCATCACCTAATATATTTACCACTGTTCTAAACATGTCTATTATTCTGTCCACTCCCA
>CAYSGC010000006.1:29318-33074 GCA_964430145.1 uncultured Fusobacteriaceae bacterium
TCACCTAATATATTTACCACTGTTCTAAACATGTCTATTATTCTGTCCACTCCCATTATAAGGGCAACTCCCTCCATAGGCAGTCCTACAGACTGTATAACCATCGATAGGGTTATCATTCCCACTCCCGGTACTCCCGCTGTTCCCACTGAAGCAAGGATGGCTGTAAATACAACAGTTACCAGCTGACCGAAGGTAAGATCTATTCCATATACCTGGGCGATAAAGATAACCGCCACTCCCTGCATTATAGCTGTTCCGTCCATATTTACAGTAGCTCCCAGGGGAAGAGTGAAGGAAGCCACGCTCTCAGAGACACCACACTTCTTAGCTGAATCCAGGCTTACTGGAAGGGTTCCTCCGCTGGAAGATGTGGAGAAGGCCACATTTATCGCCGGGATATAGTTTTTCATGAAGGTTTTAAGGCTCAGCCTTCCAAATATCTTAAGCATTCCCATGTAGGTGATGAATACATGCATTCCAAGGGCAAGGATTGTAACCCCCACAAACTTCATAAGGGGAAGAAGGGCTTCCGTTCCTGCTGTGGCAAAGGTTCTTGATATAAGGGAGAAGACCCCTATAGGCGCCATACACATTACAAAGGAAACCATCTTCATTACAATTGCATTAAGTCCCTTGGCTACCTTCAGCACCTCATCCGACTCTCCCTTAGTTGCAGCTATGCTGATTCCTGTAAATAGGGCAAAAACTATAATTGGAAGCATCTCTCCCTTTGCAAGGGCCATCACTGGGTTTCTCGGCACCATATTCAGGATAATATCCACTACTCCCAGGCTCTCTCCCACTTTAGGAGTCATGGATACTACCTTGGAAAGGTCTAAACCCACTCCAGGGTTAAATATCTTCCCTAGTATCAGGGCAAGGGTTACCGCCATACCAGTTGTAGCCATGTAGATTCCCAGGGTCTTTCCACCCATTCTTCCTATCTTCTTAACATCTCCTACATCTGCTGCTCCGCATACAAGGGATACAAACACAAGAGGCACAACCAGCATCTTTATGGCATTGATAAACAGTCCCCCGGTAAGCCTGAGAAGCCCGTCTATCACATAGGTATCCACTATCTCCCTTCCTCCTCCAGAGTAGAGGCTAAGAGCTATACCAAATGCCACACCAGTACACATTCCAGTTAAAATTTTCGTTGTCAGATTCATCTTCTTCATTTTACTTCATCTCCCTATATAAAATAAAAACAGGTACTTAAAATTAGGTTACTTAATAAGTAACTAACCTAATCTTAAATACCTGTCAAAACATCTGCTTTAACGATAGCTATGTCCTCAAACACAAAAATCCTCAAACAAATATATTTCACAGCTCATCAAGAACTGTATAAATTTTTAAAAGTTCAGAATACTGGCTCTCACCTAATCCAGCTCGCTCAAATTCCTAAGGAGATAATAGCACTTTATTTAACTCTTGTCAATAATTGCTTCACAAAAAATCTTTGTATACTGACGTTTTCTTTTCTTCAGAAAATTCTTTTAAATTAGATTTTATCAACATTCAATAGTAAACGTTATAGCTGAAAATCTCCCTACGTAATTTTCAAAAAAAATATTTTTTTGAAAAAAAATATTGGATGTTTAATCCTTCTTAACGCCTTGATTTTACTGAATTGTTCTCGTTAAAAAAATAACACCAATATACCCTTTGGAAACTTTTTGCTTGACTTTCGTAAAAACTGTTCTATAATTCTATTAAGTTATTATTGAAAGTATCAAAAAATCAAACAAATTAACTAACCCACATGGATTCAGACGTCTGTTAAAAATTTTTCTATGTGGGCTAAAATAAACTTAACAACAGGAGATAGAAATGGAAGAAAGAAAAAGACAAAAAATTAATACGTGGTTGTTTATTGTTATCTATGCCCTTATGGGTATCCTTTCAGGGGTAGCTCTAGATGCTATGGTTACATTCCTAGATGCTTCACCTGCTACAAAACAGGTAGCTGCAAGTATGTCTGTCCTCATGGGAGTTGGATTTGTAGGAGGAGCAGGTCTTCTACTCTTCATTCCAAAGGCTGGTTATAAGAAGATTCTTCTTACTGGACCTCTCGCTATTGGAGTAGGGCTTTATATGGTTACCAGTGTAAAAAGTTTATCTATGGTATTCCTCAGTGCTGCCCTTGTTATGATCGGTGTATGCTTCTTTGATGCCATTCTGCCGCCATTTCTTAGCTGCTATACAACTGAGGAGGAAAGACCTAAGGTCTTTTCCACTTCTATCTGGACAAATATTCTGGGAATGGTTGTAGGTACGTGGATGGGAGGACGTCTTATTGCCAAGAGGTTTGCTTCTAGATTAAATCTTTCCTTTGGAGAAGCCAGAGACCTTACTGAAAACATAGGAGGATTTACTCCAGATCAGCTGTCTCAGTATATAGGAGCTCATAAGGATGTTCTTCTTATGTATGTAGTTGTAGCTGCCATAGGCTTTATCCCTATCCTTATGATAAGAGAGAAGGTAGAGGACTATGCCAAGGAAAATGCCTCTACTGAGAAGAAGGATAAGATCGACTGGAAAGCTCTTTCCGACAAGTACATAATCTTCTTCCTGGTTTTTGTTGCCCTTATAAGAATGGGAGCATGTTTAATAACTCCATACTTCCCTGTATTCCTGAGCAGAATGGGAATTGACAGAGCTACTACATCTTCACTGGTGTCCTACCAGTACTTCGCTATGGTGATCTTTGTTGCTGTATCTCCATGGGTTGTTAAAAAGATCGGTAGAGTTATGGCCCTTGGAGGACTTGCCCTTGTTTCTATACCATTTATGATGATTATAGCCAATGGAGCAGCCTTTGGAGCTTACAAGGTTCTTGCTGTGGGAGTTGGACTCTTCCTTAGATCTGGATTTATGAATGCATCTCAGCCGGTACAGCAGAGTCTGCCTATGGAGTTTGTAGGAAAGGAGTTAAGACCTGCATACAGTTCAGTTATCTTTGTTGTTCAGGGAGCAGCTCAGTTTATTGCTGGAGGTCTTGGAATGAAGTTCCTATTCAGTAGACCAGATGGATATACCATTGCATACTATGTAACTGCGTCCATATATATAGTTGCCTCTATAATGCTTCTCACAGTATTCTACAAGAGATACAACAGGCCGCAGGGTGAGGTTCAGGCCCAGCCATCTGAAAGTGTTGCATAATAAAAGCCGGCATACGCCGGCTTTTTTCTATCCCTGTTTCCTCTCTTCCTTGGATACTGCTGTAAATGCTGTAGCTATATTTGCCACAGACTGCAGCTCCGACGGTATGATTATCTTGGTAGCCTTACCGTCTGCCACCTTCTCAAAGGCTTCCATAGCCTTAAGAGACAGTACTTCCTTAGTTGTGTGAGCTTCATTTAAAAGCTTTATAGCCTCAGCCTTAGCCTCCTGCACCTTAAGTACAGCTTCTGCTTCTCCCTCTGCTTCCCTTATAGCTGCTTCCTTCTTAGCCTCTGCTCTAAGGATTGCTGCTTCCTTCTCTCCCTCTGCAATAAGGATAGCTGATTTCTTCTGCCCCTCTGCTCTCAGGATAGATTCTCTTCTCTCCCTCTCTGCCTTCATCTGCTTCTCCATGGCATCCTGTATCTCTGCCGGCGGAATTATATTCTTCAGCTCCACTCTGTTTACCTTGATCCCCCATGGATCCGTTGCTTCATCCAGGATAGATCTCATCTTTGTGTTGATGGTGTCTCTGGATGTCAGGGTAGAATCCAGCTCCAGCTCTCCAATAAGGTTTCTAAG
>CAYSGC010000007.1:0-12668 GCA_964430145.1 uncultured Fusobacteriaceae bacterium
ATAGAGGATGAGTGGGAAGTTAATATTAATTTTAATGTTGGTTATACAGTCGGTGACCTTCTCCTGGGAGGAGTTTGTTCAGGAGGACCTCAAGGTTGCCATAAACAGGTTTAGCGGTTCCAAGGTTAAGTTTATGGGAGCCAAGGGGGACCTCTACCTTGAAATAGGTGATGGTACTGGGAAGAAGGTGTACAGGATACCGGAGGATCATCCAGAGGAGATCTCAATAGAGGGAGAGGGACTAAGGTTTAAGGGGATCCACGCTAAGGAGATAAGGGTGTTTAAGGGAGAATTTGATGCTGTGGTTATGCTGAGCAGCGACGGGAAGACCTACAGCCCCTACAGGGGGGATATGGAGTTTATCTCCTACAAGGGACGCGTGCTTCCTGTAAACAGTATACAGTCCGAGGAGTATATCTACTCGGTGGTTCCATCTGAGATAGGGCACTACTTTCCCACAGAAGCCATAAAGGCTCAGGTGCTGGCTGCAAGAACCTATCTCTACTACAACCTGGCCAACTATAAGTACGAGGAGTTTGACCTGCTGGACAATGTGAACTCCCAGATGTATCTGGGGAGGGAGAGGGAAAATGAGAAGATAAATACCCTTGTAAATGAAACAGTGGGAGAGATAATAGTCCATGAGGGGAAACCTATAAATGCTCTCTACTACTCCACAAGCGGAGGGAGGACAGCTAACAATGAGGATGTATGGGGAGGGGCACCGGTGCCCTACCTGCGTGGGAAGAAGGACAGCGCAAGTGAGGCAAAGTCCCCCAGACTCAACTGGAACGTAAGTATCTCCAAGAAGGAGCTCTCCCAGAAGGCAGGCTTCAGGGTAGAGCGTATAAGGGTCATCAAGGTTGCCAGCAACAGGGTGCATACCCTTGAGCTCATAGGGAGCGAGAGGAAGAGGATCAGCGGAAATGAGCTGAGAAGGATAGTTGGCTACAACAAGCTCCACAGCACTCAGTTTAGAGTGACGGACAAGGGGAGCGCCTTCGACTTTAAGGGGAAGGGTTCTGGACACGGTGTGGGGATGAGCCAGTACGGGGCATATGGCCTTGCAAATGCAGGAAACTCCTACGATAGAATAGTGAAACACTACTATAAAGGTGTTCAAATAAAAAAGTTGAAAAATGATTAAAATGTGCTATAATTAGCTTAAAGCTAGATAAAATGGGGTAGAGAATGGAATTGATAAAAAAAATAAGAGTGTTCATTTTAAAAAAACGCTTGATTGAAGAGGGAGAAAGGGTGGTCATTGGCTTTTCTGGAGGGCCGGATTCTGTCTTTCTTCTGGAGGTACTCCTGAAGCTGAGGGAGGAGTTTTCCCTGGAGCTGTCTCTAGCTCATATAAATCACCTGCTAAGGGGTGAGGAGTCCGATGGAGACGAGGCTTTTGTAAGAGCTGTGGCTAAAAGGCTTGATATACCCTGCTTTGTAAGGAGGCAGAGTATGCAGGAGTATGCCAAGGCTCACAGGATAGGAGAAGAGGAAGCAGGAAGGGAGATAAGGTATACCTTCTTTAACGAGGTGGCTGAGAAAACAGGAGCAGATAAGGTAGCTCTGGCTCATAACTTGGATGATGAGATAGAAACCTTCATGTTCAGGCTTATGAGGGGTACTTCATTAAAGGGCCTGGAGGGAATCCCTGTAAGACGAGAGAGGTATGTAAGACCTATATTGAACCTTTACAAGGGTGAGATAATGGATTATCTGCATAAAAACAATATAGAGTACAGGATAGATTCATCCAACCTGAAAGCTGACTATACCAGAAACAGTATAAGACTGGACCTTATACCTGAGATCGAGGAAAAGTACAACAGAAATTTCAAGGAGAAGATAGTAAACCTCATGGAGGAGATAGGAGAGGTAAACTCCATCCTTAAGGTGGACTACAGGAGATTTTTGAAGGAAGATGCCCTTGAGTGGCAGGAGATAGAAGTTCTTACCGACTATGAAAAGCGTAAAATTTTAAACAGCTATCTCACCCACCATGGGGTAGAGGTCAGCAGAAAGAAACTAGACTCTATTCTAGCTGTTATGAAAAGCGGTGGAAGCAAGGAGCTAAGCCTTGGAAAAAAAATGAAACTTAAAAAGGAATATAATAAACTTTTCGTAAGTGTAGATAGTGAAAACTGTATTGATGAAAGCCTGGAGGTAGAGCTAAGTGTACCTGGAGAGGCAAGATTTGGAAGGTACAGGGTGAGGGCTGTTGCCGGATCCTGTAGTGTATCTGGAAGAGAGAGTTTTACAGCTGACATTCCTCTAGGCAGTGTGCTGCACATAAGAAGCAGGCGGCCTGGAGACAGAATAACCATATCCGATAAGGGGGCAACTAAGAAGTTGAAGGAGATCTTTATAAATAATAAGATTCCTAAAGAGGCAAGAGAGGAGATCCCTATAGTAACCCTAGAAGAAGAGATCGTCTGGATAGCAGGGGTACGAGGAAATGAAAGATACAGGGTCAGAAAGCCAGATGAAAATTCAATCAAACTAATAGTAGAGGAGGGGAACTTCAGTGAGCGAGGAAAAGAATAACAACAACCAGGAAAACAATAAAAATACTGAAGAGCAAAACAAGAATAAGGACAATAAAGGTTATAATGAGTTAGAGGAAAGAAAGAAGGAGCTTAAAGCCAAGCTGAAATATGGAATGAAGAAGGGAGCTCCCAAGGGAAGAGAACCTCAAGGTGATGATAGAGGGAACAACCAGGGAGACAAGAAGCCACAGAAGGAAAATAAGTTTAACTTTAAAAATATAGTAATGCTTCTATTCGTAGTGACTATATTCATGTCCATACCTTCCCTTATGTCCAATAAGACAAAAAATATGGGGACACAGGTAAAGTACAGTGAGTTCCTAAGTGAAGTAAGAGCCGGAAACATCAAAAGTATCGATGAAAAAGAGGGATATGTATATGGTATAAAGCAGGATGACCAGGAGATAAATGCAAGAATGATCTCCGACAGAATTTCTCAGGATGTTAACCTTATGAATGCCATTGGAGAGAGTGAGAACATCCAGGTGGGATCCCTAGATCCTGAAAAGGTTCCATTCCTTGTGAGCATCTTTGTATCGTGGTTCCCGATGCTTCTTCTTATCGGTATCTGGATATTCATGCTTAATAAAATGAACAGAGGAGGAAGCGGAGGCCCGCAGATCTTCAATATGGGTAAATCAAGAGCCAAGGAGAATGGCGAGGAGATATCTAACGTTAACTTTGATGATGTAGCAGGTATCGAGGAAGCAAAGCAGGAGCTTGAAGAGGTAGTTCACTTCCTAAAGGAGCCTGAAAAGTTTAGAAGAATAGGAGCTAAGATCCCTAAGGGAGTACTTCTACTTGGACAGCCAGGAACAGGAAAGACACTTCTTGCAAAGGCTGTAGCTGGAGAAGCTGGAGTGCCGTTCTTTAGTATCTCTGGTTCCGAGTTCGTAGAGATGTTCGTAGGTGTGGGAGCTTCAAGAGTAAGGGATCTATTTAACAAAGCTAGAAAAAATGCACCGTGTATCGTATTTATAGATGAGATCGACGCTGTTGGTAGAAAAAGAGGAGCAGGACAAGGCGGAGGAAACGACGAGAGAGAGCAGACTCTAAACCAGCTTCTTGTAGAGATGGACGGGTTCAGCACCGAGGAGACTATCATCGTGCTGGCTGCTACAAACAGACCGGAGATCCTGGATAAAGCCCTTATGAGACCAGGAAGATTCGACAGACAGGTTGTAGTTGACAGACCGGATCTTAAGGGAAGAGAGGAGATCCTGGCAGTACACATAAAGGGTAAAAAACTGGCTGAGGATGTAGATCTTCATGTAATAGCTAGAAAGACACCTGGATTTGTGGGAGCGGATCTTGCCAACATGCTTAACGAAGCGGCGATCCTTGCAGCGAGAGCTGGAAGGGAAGAGATAACTATGGAGGACCTGGAGGAAGCATCTGAAAAGGTATCTATAGGTCCAGAAAGAAAATCCAGAGTAACTGTGGAGAAGGAAAAAAATATTGTTGCCTACCACGAAGTGGGACACGCACTTATTCAGTGCATAATTCCTCATACTGAGCCAGTTCACAAGGTAACAGTGGTACCTAGAGGAATGGCAGCTCTTGGTTATACAATGACCCTTCCTACAGAGGACAGATATCTTAAGTCTAAAAATGAATACCTTGCTGAACTTAGAACCCTTCTTGGAGGAAGAGCAGCGGAAGAGGTAGTCTTTGGAGATATAACAACTGGAGCAAGCAATGATATAGAGAGAGCAACAGCTATAGCCCACGCTATGGTAACTAAGTTTGGTATGACTGAGAAATTTGGACCAATCCTTCTGGATAACACCAAGGAAGGGGACATGTTTATGCAGAAGTACTACAGTGAGGCTACCGGTAAGGAGATCGACGCTGAGATAAGCGGACTGATAAATGAAGCTTATACAGAGGTAAAACAGCTTCTGAGAGATAACTACGCTCTTCTTGACAGTATCTCTAAAACTCTTCTAGAAAGGGAGACGATCACAGGAGATGAGCTGAACATCCTTATAGAGGGTGGAAAGCTAGAGCCACTGAGAGGAACCAAGGCTGCAGAGGCAAAGGCCGAGGAAGCAGAGAAGGAAGCCACAGAGGAAGTTAAGTTAGAAGCAGAAGCTACTGAAGAGGTTTCACAGGAAGAGGAAACAGAAGAAAAGGAAGTATAGAATAGATATTATGAGAATAGGAGCCTTAGCTCCTATTTTTACTGTCTTTAGGAGGAAGTAGCAGTGGGAGAGAGAGCAGGCAATGAAGCAACAAAAAGAGCTATAAGAATGTCTATATCCACAAGGGAAGAGGAAAAGGGGCTCATAGAGGAGTTTGCCAAGGATGGATTTAAGTGTGTGGCAGTAAATGTAGGGGGAAAGATGCCAAACATCGTTCCAAAGATAATAGAGAATGCTCTTGTGGCCTCTGTGAGAAAGGGAATAATAGATGATACCAGGACATATAATGGTGCCATAGCCGGTGCCATAAGGGAAGCACTGAACCAGATCCAAAACAACATGAATGGACTCAGCGTTGGAGGAAAGATCGGAGTGGCAAGACATGGGGAGGACCTCAGTGTGGCACTCTTCTTCAGTATAGGTCTCCTCCACCTAAATGAAACGGTGATGGCTGTGAGCCACAGGGCTGTTCCCCTTCTATCGGGAGAGAAATCCAATTAAAAGTGTGAGGTGTTAAGATGAAGTATAAGATGATAGTAACGGACCTAGACGATACCCTGCTGAACTCAGAGGGGAAGGTTTCCGATAAAAATAAAGAGTACATAAAGAGGGCTCAGGAGATGGGAGTTAAGTTCGTCTTGGCTTCTGGAAGGCCAACCTTTGCCATGACAGATCTTGCCCATGAGCTGGAGCTGGCTAAATATGGAAGCTACATCCTCTCATACAACGGTGCCATAATAACTGAGTGCGCTACCGGAAGGATATGGCTAGAGGAGAGCCTTACCCAGGAGGACGCCCACAAGCTCCACGATTTCAGCAGGGAGCACAATGTAAATATAATCACCTATGTAGAGGATGAGATAATAAGCGAGGAGAAATGTGAGTATGCACAGGTAGAGGTGGAGCTAACTGGTATGCCATACAGAAAGGTGGATTGCTTCAAGTCGGAGGTAGAGGGGCCGGTAGTTAAGTGTATCATGCTGGAAAATCCTGAATACCTTGCTGAGGTGGAAAAGAAGCTGAAGGAGGGACTGGGAAGAGAGTACAGTGTGGCTATCTCTAAGCCATTCTTCCTTGAGATTATGAAGAGTGGAATCGACAAGGGAGCCAGCCTTCTAAAGCTTGCCAAGAAGCTTGGAATAGAGGCCTCTGAGATAATCGCCTGCGGGGACTCCTACAACGACCAGAGCATGCTAGAGGTAGCAGGACTATCTGTAGCTGTGGAAAACGCCAAGGAGCCGATCAAGAAGATGTGCGACCACATAGCTCCATCCAACAACGATGACGCCATGGCCCACGTAGTGGAAAGATTCATCCTTGAAAAGATAGCACTATAAAGTATTTGGAAATGCCCTCGATTGAGGGTATTTTTTATGCAAAAAAAACAATAGCGATATTTTATTTAAGAAATGACCTTTTGAAAATATCGTAAGTGGAATATGAGAAAGAAGTTTAGAAAATGTCGACTGTTTGAGCGAAGCGAGTTTCAGCTTTTTCAGACTTCTTTGATTATGGAATAGATATTTTTAATGAGTCTTGAACTTTTGGTTACTTTTCTTTCAAGAGAAAAGTAACAACTCCTTTACAAAACCCCACAACTGTGATAAAATAAGTAATAATTTGAGCTAGGTTAGGCGTTAGCCGACGCTTTACTTTGCCCAGATAATAAGATATTAGGAGGAAACAAACATGGCAATGAGAACAAAAGCTGAAATCGTTAAAGAGTTCGGAAAATTCGAAGGAGATACTGGATCAACTGAAGTTCAGATCGCAATCCTTACTGAGAGAATTAACCACCTTACTGCTCACCTTAAGGAGCACCACAAGGACCACCACTCAAGACTAGGACTACTTAAGATGGTAGGACAGAGAAGAAGACTTCTTAACTACCTAACTAAGAAGGATCTTGAGGGATACAGAGCTCTAATCGCAAAGCTTGGAATCAGAAAGTAATTCATTATGCAGAGAACTATGTTCTCTGCATTTTTAATTTTTTGAAACAGGAAAATAAAAAACCCACTTCAGCAGCGGGTTAGTTCATATTGACCTTTTCCCTTAGTGTGTCGATTTTGATCTGGAGCTTCTGGATCTTTTCATCGTACTCCCTCTCGATCTGTCTCAGGTTCTCCTCCTTGTCCTCTTTCAGTGTAGAGAGTTCAGCAGTATACTTCTGGATACGCTCTAACCTTCTCTCTCTGATTATGGCATTGGCTTTACTGAATATATAAAATGAGAGGAGGAGCAGAATCAAGATGGTAAGGCTATACTGTATAAGCCTTTTCCTTGTATCGAACTTGCTAAATCTTAATACTTTATTCATAAACACCTCTTGCTATTTTTTATGAAAATTATACACTGTAAAAGGAAACAATACAACGATTTTTTTACCTGGAGGAGGGAAAATAATTTTGATTTTTAAGGGTAAAGGTGCTATAATAACTGGGAATAGAGGTTGTGTGTAGTTGGTAAGTAGTAAGAGGTGATGCTATTATTAAAGGTAGCATTGTTCCTTATTATTTGCTGCTCTATAACCTCTATTTTATAATAATATCAGGAGGTAATGTTAATGTTTGAGGAAAAAACATTAGAGATGCAGCTTGGCGGAAGAACCCTTAAGGCTTCTACTGGTAAGTTTGCAAGACAGGCAGCAGGTGCAGTAATGCTTCAGTATGGAGAGACTATGCTACTTTGTACAGCTGCAAGAAGCAAGGGGCCAAGAGAGGGAGCAAACTTCTTCCCACTTACAGTTGATTTTGTAGAAAAGTACTACGCTGCAGGGAAGTTCCCTGGAGGTTTCAATAAAAGAGAGGCAAGACCATCAACAGATGCAACACTAACAGCAAGACTTATAGACAGACCTATAAGACCTATGTTCCCAGACGGGTTCAACTACGACGTACACATTGTAAACACAGTAATGTCTTACGATGGAAAGAATAGAGCAGACGCTATGGGGATCACTGGATCATCTATGGCACTAGCTATATCTGACCTTCCATTCCTAGGACCTGTAGCAGGTGTAGTTGTGGGAATGAAGAATGGAGAGTTCATCATCAACCCTACTCCAGAGGAGCTTAAGGAAAGTGAGCTAGATCTTGCAGTAGCTGGAACTAAGGAAGCTATCAACATGGTAGAGGCAGGAGCTGCAGAGGTTTCCGAGGAAGTAATGCTTAAGGCTATCATGTTTGCTCACGAAAACATCAAGAAGATATGTGACTTCCAGGAGGAGTTTGTAAAGCTTGCCGGTAAGGAGAAGCTTGAATTTGTAAAGCCAGAGGTAGATGCTGACGTTAAGGCATTTGTAGATGCCAATGTAACAGCAGAGCTAAAGGAAGCTGTAGTAGTAATGGGTAAGCATGCTAGACAGGATGCTATAGATGCCCTAGAGGCAGCTAAGCTTGAGGTGTTTACTGAGGAGTACCTTGCAGCTAAGGAACTAGAGGAGATGCCAGCTGAGATAGTAGCTGAGTTTAAAAACTATGTTCACGATGTAGAGAAGGAACTGGTAAGAAGCGCTATCCTATACGATAAGCACAGAGCAGACGGAAGAAAGACTACTGAGCTTAGAGCTCTATGGTCTGAGGTAGATACACTTCCTCTAACTCACGGATCTGCAATGTTCACTAGAGGAGAGACTCAGGCTATCGTAGCAGCAACTCTTGGAACAAAGTCTGATGAGCAGCTTGTAGATGGACTGGATGAAGAGTACTACAAGAAGTTCTACCTTCACTATAACTTCCCTCCATACTCAGTAGGAGAGGCTGGATTCATGAGAGGGCCAGGAAGAAGAGAGCTAGGACACGGATCACTGGCTGAGAGAGCTCTTAGCTACGTAATGCCAACTGAGGAAGCATTCCCATACACTGTAAGAGTTGTATCTGAGATCACTGAATCAAACGGATCATCATCTCAGGCATCTATCTGTGGTGGATCACTGGCTCTAATGTCAGCAGGTGTACCTATCAGAGAGCACGTAGCTGGAATCGCTATGGGACTAATCAAAGAGGGGGACGAGTATGTAGTTCTTACTGATATTCAGGGACTAGAGGATCACCTTGGAGATATGGACTTTAAAGTAGCAGGAACTAAGAAGGGTATCACAGCTCTTCAGATGGATATAAAGATCACAGGAATCGATGAGGAGATCATGACAATAGCCCTTAAGCAGGCGCTAGATGCAAGAAACGAGATCCTTGCTGTGATGAACGCAGCTATCTCTGAGCCAGCTGAGATGAAGCCGCACGTACCAAGAATCCACCAGATGGTTATCGCTAAGGATAAGATCGCAGCTCTAATCGGACCAGGTGGAAAGAACATCAAGGGAATCATCGAAGCTACAGGAGCAACTGTAGATATCGATGACGACGGAAAGGTGTCTATCTACTCAGCAGACCTTGAGGCTCTTGATCAGACAATCACCCTAGTAAACGGATACGTTAAGGACGTAGAGGTTGGAGAGGTATACTCTGGTAGAGTAGTTAAGATCGCTAAGTTCGGAGCATTCATGGAGATCCTACCTGGTAAGGAAGGGCTACTGCATGTATCTGAGATCTCTAAGGAGAGAGTGGCAAATGTTGAAGATGTACTAAAAGAGGGAGATGTCTTCGATGTTAAAGTAATCTCTACTGAAAAGGGGAAGATCAGCTTAAGTAAGAAACAACTTGGATAATATAGGGGGATACAGAATTTCTGTATCCCTTTTATTTGCTGGAAGAAGTAGGTTTAAATAAAAGGTTTTATACCTTTAATATAAGGGTTAAATATGTTATAATTTGATATGATTTTTTTGAAGGAGTGTAGCATGAAATTAGGATTAATAAGTCTTGGATGCAGTAAAAACCTGGTAGACAGTGAGCATCTTATTGGAATGATGGTTAATAGAAGAGGTTTTGAGATAACCAATAATATAGAGGAAGCAGATGTAGCTCTTATAAATACCTGCGGATTTATAGGAGATGCCAAGGAGGAGTCTATTCAGACTATCCTGGAGATTGGTCAGTATAAGGAAACTGGTAAACTTAAAAAGATAATTGTGGCAGGATGCCTGGCTCAGAGATATGCAGAGGAGCTGATTGCGGAGATGCCTGAGATCGACGCAGTAATCGGAACAGGGGACCTGGATAAGATAGAGGAAGTTGTAGATGCAGTTCTAGAGGACGAGAAGATAGTGAGAAGTGATTCCCTGAACTTCCTGGCAGATGCAACGACTGAGAGAATCCTTACTACTCACCCGCACACAGCTTACCTGAAGATAGCAGAGGGATGCAACAGAAGATGTACCTACTGCATCATTCCACAGCTGAGAGGGGACCTTAGAAGCAGAACTGTAGAGGATATAGTTGAAGAGGGGAAGGCTCTTGCAGCAGCTGGTGTAAGGGAGATAAACCTTCTGGCTCAGGAGACAACTGAGTATGGATTGGATCTGTATGGGAGAAAAGCCCTTCCAGATGTAATGAAGGCACTAGCTAAGATAGATGGTATCGACTGGATAAGAACGTACTACATGTATCCTAACTCTATAACAGATGAGATGCTTGAGACTATGAAAAACGAGGAGAAGGTATGCAACTACTTTGATGTACCTATCCAGCATATAGCAGACAATGTACTTAGAGCAATGGCCAGAGCAAAGGACGGTAACCAGATAAGAGAGGTACTGGCTAAGATAAGAAAGGCTATACCTGATGCAACAATCAGAACTACTGTAATCGTAGGATTCCCTGGGGAAACTGAAGAGGACTTCGAGCAGCTTAAGGAGTTCATAAGAGAGTTTAAATTTGACTACGTTGGAGTGTTCCCTTACTCGAGAGAGGAGGATACAGTGGCACACGATCTTCCGAACCAGGTAGATGAGGAAACAAAGAGGAGAAGAGCAGCAGAGCTCACAAATATACAGGCAGAGGTAGCTGAAGCTAAAAACAGAGAGTTTATAGGTAAGGAAGTAGAAGTTATAATAGACGGCGTATCTTCTGAATCTGAATACATGTTAGAGGGGAGAACAAGGGGGCAGGCCTTAGAGATCGACGGTAAGGTTCTTACCAACGACGGAATGGCTAAACAGGGAGAGATAGTCAAGGTTAAGATAGAACAGAACTTTGAATACGACCTGTTAGGACCTATAACTAAAAACGAATTTTAAAGACTTGGAGGAAAAGTACAGATGAATCTACCAAATCGTTTAACACTATTGAGAATGATACTAGCAATTCCCTTTATTTATTTCCTAGGAGAGGCTGAAACTCACGGGATCGCCTTTAGGATAACAGCGCTTGTGATCTTTGCAGTGGCGTCTATCACAGACTTTTTAGATGGATACCTTGCAAGAAAGCACAACCTTATTACAGATTTTGGAAAGCTGATGGATCCCCTAGCTGATAAGATACTTGTAATCTCAGCTCTAGTTATCTTTGTGGATATCAAGTATATTCCAGCATGGATGTCTATAGTTGTTATTGCAAGGGAGTTTCTCATAAGCGGAATAAGAACCCTGGCAGCAGCCAAGGGAGAGGTTATTCCAGCAGGAAACCTTGGAAAATATAAAACCACTTCACAGATGATCGTAATTATACTTATGATGATACTGGGAGATAATCCATACAACTTCTATATGATGCTTATCCCAGTGATATTAACGGTATGGTCGGGATGGGAGTATACAGTAAAGGCGAAGCACTACTTCTTAAATATGAAATAGGAGGATACTAATGATATTTACATTAATCGACCTTGTAATAAGAGCATTAAGAATATTAATATTAATTAGAATAGTATTATCTTGGGTAGCGCCCTACAGCAGAAATGAGTTTACAGAGCTGGTTTACCACATCACAGAGCCAGTGCTGAGACCTTTTAGAATGCTGATCCCCATGGGGAATGTGAGGATGGATCTATCTCCAATCATTGCATTAGTTGTTCTCAATTTGGTGAGGAGCCTGGCCTTTAGATTGCTTTATTTTTAAGAGAAGTCAAGGGCTTCTCTTTTTTTCGTGAGGTACCGTACTAAAGTTCACTAAAGTTGATTTTTAGATCTAATTGTAGTAAAATAAGATGTATTTTTGTATAGAATAGGAGTTTATATGTTTAAAGAGATAGAATGTGAGTACCACATACCAGTATTGTATGAGGCAACATTGGAAAAACTTGTGACAAACAAGGAGGGAGTATACCTTGACTGTACCCTAGGAGGGGGAGGTCACTCAGAGGGGATACTTAAAACCCTAGGAGATGGAGGAAAGTTAATCTCCATCGACCAGGACCAGCAGGCGATAGATTTTGCAAAGAAGAGGCTGGAAAAATACGGAAGTAAGTGGGAAGTGTATAAGGATAACTTTGAAAACCTTGATACAGTTCTCTATTTAGCAGGTTACGACAAGATAGACGGGATCCTTATGGATATCGGAGTATCCTCAACACAGCTGGATGACCCTGAGAGGGGGTTCTCCTTCAGATACGATACCAAGCTGGATATGAGGATGAATAAAACAGCTAAGATCTCAGCATATGAAGTGGTAAATGAGTATGAGGAGGGGGAGCTTGCCAAGATCATCTATGAGTATGGTGAGGAGAAGGCTTCCAGAAGGATAGCTAGACTTATAGTGGAAGCCAGAGAGGAAAAGCCAATTGAAACCACAGGGGAACTTGTGGATATAATCAAGGCAGCAGTACCCTTTAAAAAGGGCGGAAAGGGAAAGAAGCAGAAACACCCTGCTACCCAGACCTTCCAGGCTATAAGGATAGAGGTAAACAGAGAGCTTGAGGTACTGAAGACAGCCATCGACAAGGCTGTGGAGTGCTTAAAGCCAGGGGGAAGACTTGGGATAATCACCTTCCACTCCCTGGAGGACAGGATTGTAAAAAACAAGTTCAGAGAGCTGGCAACAAACTGTATATGTCCGCCGGAACTTCCAATATGCATGTGTAATAATAAGGCTAAGGTAAAGCTTGTTACAAGAAAACCGATTGCTCCCACAGAGGA
>CAYSGC010000007.1:12768-18354 GCA_964430145.1 uncultured Fusobacteriaceae bacterium
ATAATAAGGCTAAGGTAAAGCTTGTTACAAGAAAACCGATTGCTCCCACAGAGGAGGAACTGAAGTTCAATATAAGGGCCAGATCTTCCAAGTTAAGAGTAATTGAAAAATTGGGGTAGATTCCTATGAATAAGAGGGTATTTTTTATAGCAATGTCCATAACACTTGTGGTAGCGATGCTGGGGATACACCTGTCGCTGCTCATAAAGATATCTAAGATTCAAAGAGATATTAAGAAGATAGAGCTTAGAGTAGTAGAGACAAAGAAGGAACTTCAGGCTAAAAACAGCGAGTTTGAGAAAAGAATCGACTTTAAAAAGATCAGGAAGAAAGCTGAAGATGACTTTGGGATGGAAATATCCGATCATATAGAGTATCTCAGAGTGGATTAAGCTTTGAGAGAGAAAAAAGGATGCTAGGAGGAAAGAGTTGGATAGAGCACTCTTAAAAAAGGGCCAGGAGATAGAGGTCCAGATAGATAAAATAGTTTTTGGCGGTGAAGGACTAGGTAGATACAAGGATATAGCTATTTTTGTTCCCATGTCGGTACCAGGGGACAGAGTAAGGGTAGAACTCATCTCTGTGAAGAAGACCTATGCCAGAGGACTAATTACCGAGGTAGTAGAAGCAGGAGCTGACAGAGTAGAGGGGGAAAGACTCACCTTTGAAGATTTTCACGGGTGTGACTTTGCCATGCTCAACTATGAGAGTCAGCTAAAGCACAAGAAGCTCATGGTAGATGAGGTATTAAAGGGAGTGGGAAGGCTAGAGGGGTATGAGCTAGCTGATACCATAGGAGCCGATAACCCTACCAACTACAGAAACAAGATAATTGAACCCTTTGCTTTCAAGGAAGGGAAAATCATATCGGGATTCTTTAAGAGGAAGTCCCACGAGGTGTTTGAGGTAGAGGAGAACCTACTTCAGTCTCCCCTAGCCAACAAGATAGTGAGGGAGTTAAAGGATATCCTCAACAAGAAGAAGATAAGCGTATACAATGAAAGGTCCCACAGGGGAGTACTCCGTCATGTAATGGTGAGAACCACCTCCTACAATGAGGCTATGGTAGTTCTTATTGTAAGGGGGGAGATCGATAAAAAGGTAAAGCAGGCACTGTATGAACTGAGAGACAGGTGCAGCGAGGTCAAGTCGGCCTATATATCCATAAACAACAGGAGAACCAATGTGGCTCTTGGAGATAAAAATATACTTATCTACGGAAAGGAAACCATAAAGGAGAGGCTGTTCGATATCGACTTCAACATCTCCCCTACCTCCTTCTTCCAGATAAACCTAGAGCAGACTGAAAAGCTTTACAGCAAGGCAATATCTTACTTTGACGATGTGGATAACAAAAACATAGTGGATGCCTACTCTGGAGCAGGAACAATAGCTATGATTATGTCCAAGGCAGCTAAGAAGGTGTATGCAATAGAGCTTGTGGAATCAGCAACCAGAGATGCCATAGCTACAAGCAGGGAAAATAATATAGATAATATAGAATTCATAAATGGCAGGGCAGAGGAGAAACTCATAGAGCTCATCGATGGCGGACACAAGATCGATTCAATAATCTTTGACCCTCCGCGTAAGGGAATAGCTGAAAATATTCTTCATAAGGTAAATGAAACAAGCATAAATGAGATCGTATATATCTCATGTAATCCATCGACCTTTGCAAGGGATGCAGGGATACTGGATCAGCTGGGATATAAGCTTACTAAGGTGCAGCCTGTGGACATGTTCCCGCAGACAAGTCACATTGAAGTAATAGGTAAATTTATCAAGGAAGCGTAGGAGGAAAGGATGATAAAGGTTTTGCTATTTGCAGTCCTGGCTTACTTTATGGGGTCACTTCCCAATGGAGTAGTGATAGGAAAGAGGGTAAAGGGAATTGATATAAGAGATTATGGAAGCGGAAACTCTGGAGCAACCAACGCATACAGGGTATTGGGACCAAAGTATGGAATAATGGTACTTGTAGCTGATGTACTCAAGGGATTTATTCCAGTGATGCTTGCAGATATGGCTGGTATCAGTGGGATACCTCTCATACTAATAGGAATAGTGGCTATTGTGGGACACTCACTTTCACTCTTCCTTAACTTTAAAGGCGGAAAAGGGGTAGCTACAAGTCTTGGAGTGTTCCTCTACCTTGTACCTTATGTAATGCTTGTTGTTGTGGCAGCTTTCATACTAGTGGTGTATACAACTAGATATATATCACTGGCTTCTATAGTAGGAGCGGCACTACTTCCGATACTGACACTGTTTATGCCTATAAGAGAGGGAATAGACAGACCTAGTATCTTTATAATCAGTCTCTTGATGGGATTATTTGTAATATACAGACACAGAACCAATATCACAAGACTATTAAATGGAACTGAAAATAAATTTAAAGTAAAGTAGGGGATAGTATGGAAAAAATAGTAGTAATGGGAGCAGGAAGCTGGGGTACTGCCCTTGCAATACTCCTTGCTGAGAAGGGAAATGAAGTAACTCTTTGGGAGTATGATAATGAAAAAGCAGTTAATGTGGAAAGGGAGAGGGAGAACAAGGTATTTCTTCCAGGAGCAAAGTTTCCTGAAACTCTTCACGTAACCAGTGAGCTGGAAGGACTTCTGGAAGGAGTCAAATATGTGGTGTTTTCAGTACCTTCCCAGGTGCTGAGAAAGGTAATCGGGAATATAACAACTCAGATTACCCAGGATATGATCCTTGTAAACACAGCCAAGGGGCTGGAAATGTCTACAGGTCTTAGAATGTCAGAGGTAATGAAGGAGGAGATCCTGGGGAAGTACCACAAAAATATAGTGGCTCTGTCTGGTCCAACCCACGCAGAGGAGGTAGCTAACAAGCTCCCTACAACGATACTGGCTGCAGGGGAAGAGGAGATGGCCAAAGGTGTACAGGAGCTATTTACTACAAACAACTTCAGAGTATATCTGGGTAAGGATATAATAGGAGTTGAGGTAGGAGGAGCAGTAAAGAACTGTCTGGCTATAGCAGCAGGAGTATGTGACGGTCTAGGTTATGGGGATAATACCAAGGCAGCTCTAATCACCAGAGGACTGGCAGAGATAGTGAGATTTGGTAGAAGTTTAGGGGCAGATGAAAGAACTTTTACAGGATTAAGCGGTATAGGGGACCTTATAGTAACCTGTGCCAGCAAGCACAGCAGAAACAGACACGTAGGGGAGAAGCTAGGTCAGGGGATGAACCTGGAGCAGATCCTAAGTGAGATGGTAATGGTAGCAGAGGGTGTACCAACAGTAAAGGCAGTATATGAAAAGGCACAGGAGCTAGGGGTTACTATGCCGATACTGGAAGCTGTATATAAGACTATCTATGAGGATGCAGATGCCCGTAAGATGGTAGAGGAGTTAATGGTTAGAAACTTAAAGGAAGAATTTTATTAATATAGATCAATAGATTTAAATGATTAAAACATAACAATTGGGGGAAAAGTGAATATGGAAAAAGAAAGAGATTTAGTATCCCTTTATCTTCAAGACATTCGTAACTACGAGATCCTGACAAAGGAAGAGGAACTGGAACTGCTTATCAAGGCTAAAGAGGGATGTGAAGAAGCTAAAAACAAACTTATACTCTGTAACCTGAGGCTTGTTGTGAATATGGCCAAGAGCTATGTAAACAAGGGACTTGGATTTATAGACCTTATAAGTGAGGGAAACTTTGGGCTTATGCATGCCATAGATAAGTTCGATGTGGATAAGGGATTTAGATTTTCAACCTATGCTGTATGGTGGATAAAGCAGTCTATCAGCAAGGCTATTATAAGTAAGGGTAGAGAGATCAGAATACCTTCATATAAACACGACCTTCTTAATAAAGTAAATAAGTACATTATGAGTCATGTAATGGAAAAGGGAGGGTATCCTTCAATAGAGGATATCGCTGAAGGGCTGGATCTGAGCATAAAAAAGGTACAAAAAGTTATGCTGGAGTTCCAGGACCTTCTTTCCCTGAATGCTTCCATAGGGGATGACATCTTCCTAGAGGACACTGTAAGCCAGGCTGACGAGAAGTCCCTTGAAGATGAAGTTCTGGGAGAGATTGGGCGGAATGAGATAAATGAGATACTAGAGGTACTAAAACCGAGAGAAAAGGAGATATTGAAGCTCAGATATGGAATCGGGGGATATGAGATCCATACCCTGGAGGAAATCGGTAAGAACTTTGATATTACCAGGGAAAGAGTTAGACAGATCGAGAAGAAGACACTTCAGAAACTGAGAACTCGTTTTAGTGAGGAGCTAAAGCCATATCTCTTTAAGTAAAACAGGAGGAACAAGTTGAATATAAGAGTTGATAGAGGAGAGTTTTTAAAGACTCTGAAAATTGCAGAAAAGGCAATCTCTGAAAATAAGATAAGACCTATAATTTCATGTATGTATCTGGAAACTGTAGGTGAGGATAAACTAGTTCTTAAGGGAACTAACCTTGAACTCACAATCACAAGTGAGATGCCGTGTCAGGTATCCGAGGGGGGAAGAGCGGTATTCTCCTACCAGCTGGTAGAGGAGTATCTGAAGGAGATCTCAGATAAGGAGATAAACCTGGTTGTAACAGATAACCTTCTTATAATAGAGACCTCAGATTCAGCTTCTGAATTTACTGTGATGGATTCAGAGGAGTATCCAAAGGTCAGCAGTGAGATCCAGGGAGATGGACATAAGTTCTCCAGAGAGAAGTTTGCGGATATGCTGGAGAAGACAAAGTTTGCAGCCAGCGTATCTACCGATAACCTGGCAATTAACTGTGTAAGGCTGGAGATAGAGGAAAACAAGATAAAGATGGCAGCTTCAGATACCTACCGTCTTGTATACCTTGAGGAGGATATTCAGTGCGATGAGGAGATGAAGGTGAGTATCCCTCTAAACACTGTGGATGCAGTGATAAAAACTCTTAGAACCCTAAACGACGAGGAGCTGGAGTTCTCATTTAAGGAGAATCAGATCTCCTTCAGAATAGGTGACACAGTTATCCTTAGTAGAGTAATCGGCCTTGCGTTCCCAGACTACAAGGGAATAATGAAGGCTGTATCATACAACAAGCAGATAAGTGTAGATGTAAATGAATTTATAAAGGTGCTGAAGAGGGTGCAGATATTTGTAAAGAACAACGCTGAATCCAAGTACAGCGCAGTATTCAGCTTATCCGAGGGGAAGCTGAATATAAACGGTGTTTCAGAGATTGCTAAGATCAATGAGCAGATAGAGGTGGAGCACACAGGGGAGGATATAAAGATATCCCTTAATGTAAGATTCCTTCTAGACTTTATCCAGTACCTGGACAGGGAAAAAAGGTTAATAATTGATCTTTTAAGCTCTAGCAGTGCAATCAACCTGAGAAATGAAGATAACAAAAGTTATTCATATATAGCTATGCCTTTAGCCCTTAGAGATTAAGAGTAAGTTTAATACTTACTCTTTTCTTTTTTTGAAAATAGATATTAAATATGATATACTGAATCTAAGAAAAGTTAGAAGGGATGGAAAGATTGGTTAAAAATTTACTTGTAAAAACAGTGTATTCTTTGGGCTATTTTTCATACCTCAT